>NZ_VHTC01000018.1:0-81974 GCF_013048685.1 Vibrio sp. A8-1 | reverse complement strand
TTACGGGCCGTAAGTAATCGTCATATGCAAATGTCAGATCGTGATGCGCCTGTTAGGGCGCTGCTTGTAAGAAAGCCTTATAGGCGCATATGAAAAACCTCCGGCTATGCCGGAGGATATTTTTTTTTAACAGTGGTAAATGATTGGTAGTCTATCGAAGTTCAATTTATAAGCTGTTATGATAAATGACAACAAAAGGAGTAAAGTATGCCACATATTCGATTTCGAGCATTAGAACCGCAAACAGTCCAAGCTTTGTCAGCGACATTAATTAACGAGTTACAGCCTCTAATCAATGCTCCTCGCGAGGACTTCACCTTTGAATATATCTACAGTACTTTCTTCTTTGATGGGGCTGTCAGTCAGGCTTATCCTTTCGTTGAAGTGCTCTGGTTTGATAGAGGACAAAATGTTCAAGACCAAGTCGCATCGGTAATTACCGATCAAGTGCGTCAAGTCTTGAGTAGCCAAGTTGACGTTGCAGTGATATTTACCGCATTAAAACCGAATCACTATTATGATAATGCTCAGCATTATTAAGAGACGTTCATGAATCAAGTTATTGATACCATTACCTCACATCGTTCTATCCGTGCTTTTAAAGATCAACCAATCAGTAAAATACAGTTGGATGCCATTATTGCATCGGGTATCGCTGCCTCTTCTTCGAGTTTATTGCAAGCGGTATCCATTATACGCATTACTGAGCAAGAGAAGCGCCTTAAATTGGCTGAACTTGCGGGTAACCAACCTTATGTCGCTAGCGCCGCCGAATTTTTAGTATTTTGTATTGATTATCAACGTCATTACACGCTTGATAATAACGTGCATCTAGAATTTATGGAGCTGACCCTGATCGGGGCTATTGATGCGGGCATTATGGCACAAAATTGTTTGCTAGCAGCAGAATCGTTGCAATTAGGTGGTGTTTACATCGGGGGATTAAGAAATTCGCCTTATGAGGTTGATCAATTATTAGAATTACCCCCTTATTGTGCAGTGCTTTTTGGCTTGTGTTTAGGTCATCCGGATCAACACCCGCAATTAAAGCCAAGATTAAGTCCAGAAGTGATCGTACATGAAAATGCTTATCAGCCTTTAGAGGTTGGGCGTGTTAAACAGTACGATCAAATTATGCTTGATTACTATCAAACTCGTTCAAGCAATAGTAAGCAGCAAGGTTGGTCTGAGCAAACTTGTAATAAATTAGCTCAGGAATCGAGGCCTTATATGCAGGACTATTTTCATTGCAAGGGGTTGGCTAAAAAGTGATCGCCACAATGTCACTCATTACTGCGCTATTGTAAAACACATCGCTAATTGCTCCCTCTAGAAGCTTATATTCTAAGGGAGCCAATTTTATCACTTGCTTTGTTTCTCTGAGCGATCGAGTGAATCAAGTTCTGATAATTGATGCTTTCTTGCCGTGTTGAGCATGTTGTTAAAATAATGACGTAATGAGTACAGCATGAGTAGACTGGGTACGACCATAACTGCAGTTAATACGAAAAATAGTGACCAATTATCAAGATAATCAGCAACTTGACCGCTAAATGAAGCAAGCGTTGTACGGCCAAAGTTGCCTAGTGATGCTAGTAAAGCATATTGAGTAGCGGAAAAAGCTTGCCCTGTCATTACCGTTAAGAAAGAAACGAAAGCTACAGTAGAAAAAGCGGTAGTAAAGTTATCAACAACAATTGTAGCGAGCAGAAGATGTTCATTCGGGCCGACTTCAGCAATCCAAGAGAACATAAGATTACTTGCCGACATCGCTATTCCGCCGATCATTAATCCTTTAATAATGCCAAATCTTACGTTGAACATGCTACCGACAAACGTAAATAGCATAGTTAATCCCCAACCAATCAACTTAGAGTAGTATCCGATTTGTTCATTGGTGAATCCGATATCTTTATAAAAAGCAATCGACATCCTGCCCAGAAATGCTTCTCCAATTTTGAACAGAAAGACAAACAGTAATAGAGTGATCGCCACTCGAGTTCCATTTTGGCGGAAAAAATCAATGAAGGGTTCAAATAATGTCACGGTGAGCCATGTCGCGGCTTTAGATTGAATGACTTCACCGTGTCGTAACTCAGCTTGTTGTTGCAATCGATCTCGATGAGACGTTGGTTCGCCGACAAATAAGGTGAACAGCATTAACAATAATACGATTGCCGCCATTCCGTAATAGACTTGGTTCCAACCCACACTATCGGCATTAATAAAAGCAAAGTATCCGGGTAGAGAATATCCAGTCCACCATCCAATCACCGCCATTGCTGAAGCTTGAGGCAACTTTGATTGTTCTGATTTAGGAAAGGTGTCAATGCGAAAAGCATCAATGGCAATATCTTGTGTCGCTGATGCGGTAGCGATCGCCAGAGCAAACATTGATGTTAAAATAAGATTGGTCGCCGGATTAACCCCTGCGATCAGCAACGTAAAAATAAAAACCAGAAGTTGGCAAAACAATATCCAGCTTCGTCTTTGTCCTAGTCTTTTATATAAGAATGGGATTTTTACTCGATCGACTAAAGGTGCCCAAAGAAAATTAATGGCATAGACGGAAAATACGCTACCAAAGTATCCGATAGCGGCTAGAGATAAGCCTGCATCTTTAAGCCATCCAGACATGTTTGAACCGATCAATACCCAAGGGAAGCCACTTGAGCAACCAAGTAGAAATACCCATAAAAGACGACGATCAAGATAACTTTTAATGGTTTGTGACCAAGTAAGATATTGAGTTCCGCTCGGCATGAGCCTTATCCTTACAGAGTTCCCCCTAACTTTAAGTTAGGGGGAAGAAATTAATCAACAATAACTGTCACATTGGTAATGACGATTGGGGTTACAGGGACATCATTCAGATGGCCTATCGTTCGAGTTGGTTGCTTGGCCATCATTTGGATAGTTTCAAAGCCACTGATCACTTTACCAAAAACGGCATAGCCTTCTTGACGTTGGGTGGGATTTAAAAATTGATTATCAGCAAGGTTAATAAAAAATTGTCGTGTGGCAGAATTTGGGTTAGCGGTTCTTGCCATGGCAATTGTTGCCGTATCATTGCGTAGCCCATTACGAGCTTCATTGATAATCGGTGGGTGGGTTTTTAATGGTTCTAATTTGGCGTCAAAGCCTCCACCCTGAGCCATGAACCCAGGGATTACTCGATGGAATTGACTACCGATATAACTACCATCTTGCACATAATGTAAAAAATTTTCACTGGTAATTGGTGCTAATTGTGAATCAAGCTCTACGATGAAATCACCGATAGAGGTCTCAAATTTAACCTGTGGTTCTGCCCATACAGTAATGCTGAACATCGTTAGAATTGTGGCGGCTATTTTTTTAACCATTGAAACGATCCTTCATATAGCTTTGCAACTCGCTATCGTTGGCAATTTCTTTCAGTACTAAATTAACAACATCATTGAATACTCTTTCAATATCTTGATTTGATGCACTTAAAGCAGCGCTTCGCTTCGCTGTACCATGATAACTTTTTACTAGCTTACCTTTAGGTGTTTCGGCGGTTAACTCAAGAGTGACACTGGCGTTCATTTCATGCGAGGTAATTGAGTGTTTGACAGTAACTAACGCCTCTTGAATCTCTAACGCCAAATTGTTTTCACTATTCACCGTTAAACGGAAACCTTGCGAAGCAAACTGTTCAGCTAAAGTATTTTCTAAGGTAATACGTAGATTCTGTTTTGCATGCACTGGCTCAATATGATTACGTCCACTGTCGACTAATGCTACATACTGCGCAGAACGAACATCTTTGCTGACTAAGGTAAAGCTGACATTGTTAACAATATTGCTGCTACTTAATACTGCTTGAGGCATAAAGTTAATTTGCTCTTGCTTTGGTGCGGCACAAGCGGTTAAGAGTGCAATTGAGGCGGCGATAACCAATTTCTTCATGATCAAATCCTTTGCTGTAGTGAACGGTAATACTTATGACTTAATAGCCTGTAAGATAACAAATTTTGCGTTACTAGCGATAGTTTTCACCTGCGTATTACCAAATAGTCGCTTTAACTTGATATCGTAACCGAGGTGACGGTTACCAATCACTAACAACTTGCCCTGTTTAGAAAGAACACGCTTAGCATCACAAAACATCTGCCATGCAATATGATCAGTGATGGCTTGTTGCTGATGGAACGGTGGATTGCAAACGATAAACATTGTGCTGTGATCGGGAAAGCCATCTAAACAATTATTTGTCAAACATTCAAAACGATGCTGTGATGATAAATTTTTCTCAAGATTTCGTTTCGCTGACTCCACCGCCATAAAGCTTTCATCAACAGAGATTATTTTGGCTTGTGGGTTCAGTTGCCCGAGTTTGACCGATAAAACGCCGTTGCCGCATCCTAAATCAATAATACTCTCTAAGGTGTCATCTTGAGGTAAATAATCTAAGAGTAAACGCGCGCCTTGATCCAAACGTTCAGCAGAGTAGACATTAGGCAGATTAGTTAATTCAATCGTTTTATCATCAATGCTCCAGCAAATACTTTCTTCTATCGAGGGAAGGGGCTGAACATCGGGCTGAGAAAAGACGAGACGATGTTTTTTCCACGCCAAAGAAGTCTGTGTTTGGCCTAAATATTGTTCAAAAAGTTGTAATGTAGAGGTATGGATTTCTTTTGCTTTATTGACGGCTATTACAGGGCAATGAGCGGGTAAAGAGGCTCTTAATTGGCTCAATTGCCAAATTAAATGACGGTTATTACGAGGAATTTGCATCAATACAAGGTCGATGCTATCCGGGATCGATGCCATCGTATTATCGAGATGAATAGCGGGACAACCATTGGCTTGTAAATTCGCTATCGTAGCTTGTTGGGCAATAAATGAATCACTCAACATAGTGATTTGATGTTCGAAAGACAAATAGCAGCTTAGTGCACCGAAATGATCATTCAGAACAAGAATATGCCGATTAGGTTGTAGATTGAGCGTCTTAAGATGAGAGATCAAATACTCATCACCCGCATCCCAAGCTTGTAATGTTTCATTACTGCGAATGGGAAATCGATGAAGCGTTAAAGTTCGGTTATCCAAGGTTAATTCTGTTTTCATCTTGTTCGTTAACTATCGATTAAAGAAAGGCAACAACATTGTCTCAAATGGAGAGGGAACAAGAAACCAAAACCTTTTCCTTCTCATTAAGCAAGAGTAGAATCGCAGCATCATATAAATGAGACATTGTGTCGTTGAGGACTCATCATGCTTCAAGAAACCATCGAAATGAAATTACAGCAGGCTTTTCAACCAGAGCATTTACAAGTGCTGAATGAAAGCTATATGCATAATGTCCCTGCCGGTTCAGAAAGCCACTTTAAAGTCATTATTGTTAGCGACACTTTTGTCGAACAGCGCTTAATTACTCGTCATCGACAAGTTAATCAAGTGTTAAAAGATGAGCTTGCTCACTCTATCCATGCATTGGCTATTCATACTTACACGCCTCAAGAATGGAACCAATTGCAAGGTGAGGCTCCTGATAGCCCTATGTGTATGGGTGGTTCTAAAAATGAACTTAAATAAGTGAGTGATCGCCGTTATCAGCCTTTGCGTATTGTATTGTTAAGCAGACCATGGTGGTGCATTTTCCCTACCAATAATCAAATAATTCTGCTCGTAAGTTAACTGACTAAGGTTAACTGTGCGATAGGTCATATTTATGATTATTTATCATTCCTTGCTGGCTATTTCTTGATAAATAAAGCGAATGAAGCGGGGATTGGTCATGGCATCCAGTTCCTAAAAGATGCTAAACTATTGCACCTGACAAATCTCATTACAGACTGGTAATCGGATTTTAAGAAGGATGTTGCGGTTTTGGCATTGACAATAGCCAAAAACGGACACTATCAATGTCGTGTCTAGAGAGCGTTAGATCGTGTTGACTGGCATGTAAGTCAATTAGCCTGTCTCGTTCTCGATTTTACGCAATGAAAGAATCTTTTTCCCAATAAAAAAGTAGTGCAAGTGCGTATGATTACAATAAAAAAGGGTTTGGACCTTCCCATTGCTGGAGCTCCTTCCCAGGTGATTCATGATGGCAAAGCCATCACCAAAGTCGCCTTGCTTGGCGAAGAGTACGTGAGTATGCGTCCAACGATGCATGTTCGCGTGGGTGATGAAGTGAAAAAAGCACAAGTTCTTTTTGAAGATAAGAAGAACCCAGGTGTCGTTTTTACTTCTCCTGTTTGTGGCAAAGTTGTTGAAGTTAATCGTGGTGCTAAGCGAGTCCTTCAGTCCGTTGTGATTGAAAAGATGGGCGATGAGCAAATCACCTTCAATAAATTTGACGCGAGCCAGTTAGCGAGTTTAGACCGCGCAGCGGTGACCTCTCAACTTGTCGACTCTGGATTGTGGACAGCCCTACGAACTCGTCCGTTCAGCAAGGTACCAGCCATTAATTCTCACACTAAAGCGATCTTCGTTACGGCCATGGATACCAATCCATTAGCCGCAGAGCCAAGTGTCATCATTAATGAGCAGCCAGAGGCGTTCACTGCAGGTCTAGACGTGCTTTCAGTACTCACTGAAGATAAAGTCTATGTTTGTAAATCGAACGTAAGCTTGCCTCGTTCAGCTCAACAGAATGTGCATGAGCATGTTTTTGATGGCCCACATCCAGCTGGCTTAGTCGGGACGCACATGCATTTCTTGTCTCCTGTTAATGCGCAAAATGTGGCATGGAACATCGATTATCAAGACGTAATTGCTATTGGTAAGCTGTTTTTAACCGGTGAACTGTACAATGAACGAGTGATTTCATTGGCGGGTCCAGTGGTGAATAATCCACGTTTGCTACGTACCGTAATGGGCGCAAGTTTGGATGAGCTAACTCATAGTGAATTAATGCAAGGCGATGTACGAGTAATATCAGGCTCCGTATTGTCTGGTACAAAGGCTTCTGGTCCCCATGCTTACCTTGGTCGTTATCATAAGCAAGTCTCCGTATTGCGTGAAGGCCGAGAAAAAGAACTGTTTGGTTGGGCGATGCCGGGTAAAAACCGCTTCTCTGTGACACGAGCATTCTTAGGTCATTTCTTTAAAGGTCAGTTGTTTAATATGACTACTACCACCAATGGTAGTGATAGAGCAATGGTTCCTATTGGCAACTATGAAAAAGTCATGCCGCTCGATATGGAACCAACATTGCTACTGCGCGATTTGTGTGCGGGTGATACCGATAACGCTCAGCGTTTAGGGGCTCTTGAGTTAGACGAAGAAGATCTCGCGCTGTGCACCTTTGTATGTCCAGGCAAGTATGAATATGGCGCCTTGCTGCGCGAGTGCCTCGACAAGATTGAGAAGGAAGGGTAATTTTCATGGGCCTTAAAAAGTTTCTTGAAGACATCGAGCCTCATTTTGAGCCAGGTGGAAAACATGAGAAGTGGTTTGCTTTGTATGAAGCTGCTGCAACGTTGTTTTATACACCGGGCCTAGTGACGAAAAAAAGCTCACACGTGCGTGATAGCGTTGATTTAAAACGCATCATGATCATGGTTTGGTTTGCGGTATTCCCTGCTACTTTCTGGGGAATGTACAACGCAGGCGGCCAAGCCATTTCTGCTTTATTGCACATGTCTGCATCTGGTCAGCTGGATTTAGCAGCAGCAATCGCAGGTAACTGGCACTACTGGTTGACCGAAATGCTGGGTGGTACCATTTCTGCTGAGGCAGGCTGGGGCTCCAAAATGTTGCTCGGGGCAACTTACTTCCTACCAATTTATGCAACCGTCTTTATTGTTGGTGGTTTCTGGGAAGTATTGTTCTGTATGGTACGCAAACATGAAGTGAATGAGGGTTTCTTTGTTACTTCAATTCTGTTTGCTCTGATTGTTCCACCCACGTTACCACTTTGGCAAGCGGCATTAGGTATTACCTTTGGTGTTGTGGTTGCGAAAGAAATTTTCGGTGGTACTGGACGTAACTTCCTAAACCCTGCGTTGGCTGGTCGTGCTTTCCTGTTTTTTGCTTATCCAGCACAAATTTCAGGGGATACAGTATGGACGGCTGCTGATGGTTACTCAGGTGCAACTGCACTTAGCCAGTGGGCGCAAGGTGGTTCAGGCAGTCTTGTACATACGGTAACCGGTGAGACGATCACTTGGATGGATGCCTTCATTGGTAATATTCCAGGCTCGATTGGTGAAGTATCTACACTGGCGCTGATATTAGGCGGTATATTTATCGTCTATATGGGTATAGCCTCATGGCGTATTATTGCCGGCGTTATGATTGGTATGGTGGCGTTAGCAACCTTATTTAATGTGATCGGCTCTGATACTAACCCTCTATTTAGTATGCCTTGGCATTGGCATTTAGTGTTGGGCGGATTTGCATTCGGTATGATTTTCATGGCGACTGATCCTGTCTCCGCCGCGTTTACCAATAACGGTAAGTGGGCATATGGTATCTTAATTGGTGCTATGTGTGTCCTCATTCGTGTGGTTAACCCAGCGTATCCTGAAGGGATGATGTTGGCTATCCTGTTTGCAAACTTGTTTGCGCCTCTGTTCGACAATTTGGTTGTAGAGAGAAATATCAAACGGAGAGAAGCCCGCTATGGCAAGTAATAACGATAGCATTAAAAAAACGCTGTTGGTTGTTATCGCATTGAGCCTAGTATGCTCGATTGTGGTTTCTGCTTCAGCGATCATTTTAAAAGACCGCCAAACCAATAATGCTTTGCTTGATATGCAAAGTAATATTGTCTCGGTGGCGGGCTTAGAAGCTCGTAATCCGCAAGAAATTCAAGCACAGTTCCGCTCCAATATCGTGCCTCGTTTGGTCGATTTTAGTACCGGTAATTTTGTTGAGGGAGATGCGGCAAACTTTGACCAGCGAGCAGCGTCGCGTAATCCTAGTGAGTCTATTCGTCTACCAGCCGATCAAGACCCAGCTAAAATCCTACGTCGCTCTAATCTTGGTGTTGTCTATTTAGTCAAAGGCGATGAAGGGTACTCCAAAGTTATTTTACCGATGCACGGTAACGGCTTATGGTCGATGATGTACGCTTTTGTTGCTGTAGAAATGGATGGTAATACTGTTGCGGGCATTACTTACTACGAGCAGGGTGAAACGCCTGGGCTTGGTGGTGAAGTAGAAAACCCAAGATGGCGTCAACAATTTGTAGGTAAGCAATTGTTTGATGAAAATCATCGTCCAGCGCTTCGCGTCTACAAAGGTGGTGCGCCTGAAGGATCTATTCACGGTGTTGATGGACTGTCTGGAGCGACACTGACGGCTAATGGTGTACAACATACGTTTGACTTCTGGTTGGGTGACATGGGCTTTGGTCCATTCCTTGCAAAAGTTCGTGACGGAGGCCTGAACTAATGGCTAACGCAAAAGAAATGAAAAAAAGCTTGTTAGCGCCAGTGTTGGACAACAACCCAATTGCACTACAAGTGCTTGGTGTGTGTTCTGCATTAGCGGTAACAACTAAGCTAGAAACTGCTTTTGTTATGACACTTGCGGTTATCTTTGTAACTGCATTTTCTAACTTGTTTGTTTCTATTATTCGTAATCACATTCCTAATAGTGTGCGGATTATCGTGCAAATGGCGATTATCGCTTCGTTGGTTATCGTGGTTGACCAGTTCTTAAAAGCTTTCTTATACGATATTTCTAAACAACTATCGGTATTCGTTGGCTTGATCATTACTAACTGTATCGTTATGGGACGCGCCGAAGCGTTTGCGATGAAATCAGCGCCCTTACCCTCATTGATTGACGGTATCGGCAATGGGCTAGGTTATGGTTTTGTCCTGATCACGGTTGCTTTTTTCCGCGAACTACTTGGCTCTGGTCAACTGTTTGGTTTAGAAGTCTTGCCACTGGTAAGTAACGGCGGATGGTATCAGCCCAATGGTATGATGCTGCTCGCGCCATCGGCCTTCTTCTTAATCGGTTTCTTGATTTGGGCTATCCGTACGGTGAAACCAGCACAAGTCGAAGCGAAGGAGTAAAACTGCAATGGAACATTATATTAGTTTGCTTGTTCGTTCGATCTTTATCGAGAACTTAGCGCTATCGTTTTTCTTAGGGATGTGTACTTTCTTGGCGGTATCTAAGAAAGTAAAAACCTCTTTTGGCTTAGGTGTCGCGGTTATTGTGGTTCTAACCATTGCCGTGCCGGTGAACAATTTACTCTATAACTTGGTGTTGAAAGACAGCGCGTTAGTCGACGGAGTAGACCTGAGCTTTTTGAATTTCATCACCTTTATTGGGGTAATTGCTGCCTTAGTTCAGATTTTAGAAATGGTGTTGGACCGATTCTTCCCGCCACTATACAACGCGCTAGGCATTTTCTTACCCTTAATTACGGTGAACTGTGCCATCTTTGGTGGTGTGTCTTTTATGGTGCAACGCGATTACAACTTCACTGAGTCGATTGTTTATGGCTTTGGTTCTGGTGTCGGTTGGATGTTGGCGATTGTTGCGCTTGCGGGCATTCGCGAGAAAATGAAATATTCAGACGTTCCTCCAGGATTACGTGGTTTAGGTATCACGTTTATCACGGTAGGTTTGATGGCGTTAGGCTTTATGTCTTTCTCTGGTGTTCAACTGTAAGTCGGGTAGGCCGCAACAATAAAGGAATAGTCAATGCTAAGTATTATCCTTGGTGTCGTGATGTTTACCATTATCGTTCTAGCGTTGGTATTAGTGATTTTATTCGCTAAGTCCAAGCTGGTACCTTCAGGTGACATTACCATCTCAATTAATGGTGAGCCAGATAAGGCCATCTTAACTCAGCCAGGTGGCAAGTTACTCAGTGCCTTAGCGGGTTCAGGAATTTTTGTTTCTTCAGCTTGTGGTGGCGGTGGTTCTTGTGGACAGTGCCGAGTAAAAATCAAATCGGGCGGTGGTGATATTCTGCCTACCGAGCTTGATCATATCAGTAAAGGTGAAGCCCGAGAAGGCGAGCGTCTTGCTTGTCAGGTCGCAGTGAAAACCGATATGGATATTGAGCTTCCAGAAGAGATTTTTGGGGTGAAACGTTGGGAATGTGAAGTTATCTCTAATGATAACAAAGCAACCTTCATTAAAGAGCTCAAGCTACAGATTCCGGATGGTGAGTCAGTACCATTCAGAGCTGGTGGCTATATTCAGATTGAAGCACCAGCACATCACATTAAATACTCTGATTTTGATGTTCCAGAAGAGTATCGTGGTGACTGGGACAAGTTTAACTTGTTCCGCTACGAGTCGAAGGTTGATGAAGATATCATTCGCGCTTACTCAATGGCTAACTATCCTGAAGAGTTTGGGATTATTATGCTTAACGTGCGTATTGCAACGCCGCCGCCAAATAATCCTGATGTGCCACCAGGTCAAATGTCCTCGTATATTTGGTCACTGAAAGCTGGTGATAAATGTACTATTTCTGGTCCGTTTGGTGAGTTCTTCGCTAAAGATACTGATGCAGAAATGGTGTTTATCGGTGGTGGTGCTGGCATGGCTCCAATGCGTTCGCATATTTTCGACCAGCTTAAGCGTTTGAAATCAAAACGTAAGATGTCTTTCTGGTACGGTGCGCGTTCTAAACGTGAAATGTTCTACGTTGAAGATTTTGATGGTCTGGCAGCAGAAAATCCGAATTTCGTTTGGCATTGTGCATTATCTGATCCGATGCCTGAAGACAACTGGGATGGCTATACTGGCTTTATCCATAATGTATTGTATGAAAATTATCTGCGCGATCACGATGCGCCAGAAGATTGTGAATACTACATGTGTGGGCCACCGATGATGAATGCTGCGGTTATCGGCATGTTGAAAGATCTCGGTGTAGAAGATGAGAATATTCTACTGGATGATTTTGGCGGTTAATCGCTAATTATCGCAAAACCGATGGCTGGCTCAGATGAGTCAGCCATTATTTTTCTGCCGAGAGTATAACGTGAGAAAATAGGTCTGTTGATTGCCATACACTCAAACGACGTTAAGTTGTCGTTAGGCGACAGGTAAGTGAATTTCGATACGTAAAGATAACGGATGAGAATGAACGAATGTTGCCACTACTATGGCTGAAAGTGGTAAGGGATAAAACACACCTATGAGTTCATGATCTAATGAGGTATTAATAAGTGAAGAAATGGCTTGTTGCATTCGCATCGCTAATTTTTATGGCTGGATGTGAAAAATCAGTTGAATTGGTCCATTTAAATGGGCCAACGATGGGGACGACCTACAATATAAAGTACACTCAACAAGCAGGCATTCCTGACTCATCTCATTTACAAACAGAGATCGATCGTTTGTTAGAGCAAGTCAATGACCAGATGTCAACGTACCGTGAAGATTCTGAACTCAGTCGCTTTAATCAACATCAAAGTAGCGAGCCTTTTCAGGTCTCAGAGCAAACGGCAACGGTTGTGAAAGAGGCAATTCGACTGAATGCGCTCACCTTGGGATCATTAGATGTGACGGTCGGGCCTTTGGTTAATTTATGGGGCTTTGGTCCCGAAGCGCGCCGAGATACAGTACCTAGTGAGCAAGAGTTAGCCGCACGAAAAGCCAAAACAGGCATAGAACATTTATCCATTTCTGGGCATTTTTTAAGTAAAGCTATCCCTGATTTATACGTTGATTTGTCAACCATCGCCAAAGGTTGGGGAGTTGATGTTGTTGCCGACTTTATCGAATCGCAAGGGATTGAGAATTACATGGTTGAAGTTGGCGGAGAAATGCGCCTTAAGGGCCTTAATGCTCAAGGCATTCCTTGGCGAATTGCGATTGAAAAACCGTCTGTACAAGAGCGCTCAGTTCAAGAGATAATTGAACCCGGTAATATGGCTATTGCCACTTCTGGTGATTATCGGAATTATTTTGAACGCGATGGTATGCGTTATTCACACATTATTAATCCACAAACGGGTTATCCAATCGATAATAAAGTGGTTTCAGTCACGGTTCTGGATAAATCGAGCATGACCGCTGATGGTCTTTCAACGGGGCTTATGGTGCTAGGTGAAGAAAAGGCGATGGCGGTGGCTGAGTTAAATCAAATCCCCGTATTTATGATTATTAAAACAGATGATGGCTTTAGAGAGGTGGTTTCTAGTGCATTTCAGCCTTATCTTAATCGGTCAAAATAAAGAGTGAGTCAGTTACGATGAGTACTTTTTTTATAACATTTGCTGTCTTTATGGCAGTGATTGCTGCAATGGCAGTAGGCTATATTTTTCAAAAGAAAGTCGTGAAAGGCAGTTGTGGCGGTCTTGGTGCGGTTGGTATTGAAAAGGTTTGTAATTGCCCTGAACCTTGTGATGCTCGTAAAAAACGAGAAGCACGTGCCGCAGCTCGTGCTGAACGGTTAGCAGCATGGGAAAAAGACCGAATTGCTTAATCTTTTTATGTGCGATGAATATACCCAAACAACTTGGAGTTGCAGGTAGGCGGCAAGTGAGTAAATCGCCATGAGTATAGGCAGACTATATGATTGGGGTGTACGAACGCAACCAACACCGCTGCCGCTTCAAGGAGGAAGGGTAAAGCCATTAACGCTTTTCTCAATCAAGTAATCAACACCTCGCCATCTGGGCGAGGTGTTTTTTTATATGCATTTCATAACGAAATACCTATACTGTTCATACATACAGTTTTGTTCGTGATGCGTGATGGGTGAATCGATTCGTAAAATTATTCATATTGATATGGACTGTTTTTTCGCTGCCGTAGAAATGCGTGATAATCCTACCTATCGAGATCGACCATTAGCGGTCGGAGGGAATGAGAAACAGCGCGGTGTGATCAGTACATGTAATTATGAAGCGCGACGTTTTGGTATTCATTCTGCGATGCCAACGGCTCAGGCGATCAAACTATGCCCCCACTTATTGGTGGTGCCGGGTAGAATGTCGGTCTATAAAACTATCTCGCAACATATCCAACAGATTTTTCAGCGTTATACTGCGATTATAGAGCCCCTGTCATTAGATGAGGCGTTTTTAGATGTCAGTGATGCTCAGACTTATTATGGCAGCGCCACATTAATTGCTGAAGCGATTCGACGTGATATCTGGAATGAACTCCAGTTGACGGCCTCTGCCGGCGTTGCACCACTTAAGTTTCTCGCCAAAATTGCCTCTGATATCAATAAACCAAATGGACTGTGCGTAATAACACCTGAACAAGTACAAGGCGTTATTGATGGTTTACCTTTAGGTAAAATCCCAGGTGTTGGTAAGGTGAGTTTAGAGAAACTGCATCAAGCTGGATTTTATGTCTGTGAAGACATAAAAAATAGCGACTATCGACAACTGTTGGTTAGCTTTGGGCGCTTGGGAGCTTCACTGTGGAAAAAAAGTCATGGCATTGATGAGCGGCCGATAGTTGTTGAGCGTGAAAGAAAGTCTGTCGGGGTTGAGCGTACCTTGAGTGAAAATATTCAAACTTACGAACAATGTTGGCAACTCATTGAGCAAACTCTATTTCCTGAGCTTGAGCGACGACTAAACCGTTCTTGCCCGCAACGAGGAATCATCAAGCAAGGCATTAAGGTTAAGTTTGCTGATTTTCAACTCACGACGATTGAGCATGGACAAACTCAGCTAGAGCGCAATGATTTTAAATCGCTATTAGCTGATGTCCTTCAGCGTCAAAAAGGGCGAGGAATACGCTTACTGGGACTCAATGTCACCTTAAAACCGCCAGAACCTTTCGTTCAATTAAGCTTTTTTTAATATCAGCAGCAGTGACATCAAACGTTATCTGAATGTTTCATGCCAGATTATGACAATTCACTAACTAGGTCGACATTTCGTTAGGATAAGATGTACGCGACTAAGTTTGAGGAAAATATGAAAAAATTATTGTTACTGTGTGGGCTTATGGTTAGCCCTTCATTATGGGCAATCACCTGTCCTGTTGAATTGCACAATGAACTGCGTATGACTGCGCAGCAGATCGAAATTCATCGCACTGATCAACACGCGGTGATCACCCAACAAAATGAACTGTTAATTTCGGGGCAGCCAATAAGAGTAACGAATCAACAACAAGCGGTGTTAAGAGATTATCGACAACAGATTGATTCGATTTTGGCTGAGACTCAACAATTAACCAATAAGAACTTACAGCGTAGCCGTATCCTATTAGAAGATGTGGCGGCTCGCCTTGAAGCTCCTGGAGCTTTTGATAATGTGCAGCATCGGATCGAAGCCTTGTTTAGTGAGCTAGAGGCTCGCTATCATCATCAAGAACAATGGGTGTTTCCTGCGCAAAAATTTTCAGTCACCGAGAAAGAGTGGCAGCAAGAATTTGAACGAGCTCAGCAAGCAATCAGTCAACAATTTTTATCGGATGCTTTTATGGTGATTGCGCAAAAAATGCAGCGCCAAGGAGGAATGAATCTGACTGAACTCACTCGGCAAATGGATGATCTTAAAATCCATGTCACGCAACGTTTAAATGATTACTCACAACAATTGACCAGTGAAGTGACTGCGCTGTGTAGCTCGCTAACGCAATTGCAGCAACAAGAGCAAGTATTACATCAATCTATCCCTAGATTAAAAAACTTCTCATTACTGAATGAATCATAAGATAACGATTGTCGATGGATTGATTTTCGATTATTGTACTAGCTTACTAGTTTGACGATGTGTGAGTGGTTATGACACAAGGTAGTTCACGGGAAACCTTTGGTTCTCGACTTGGTTTTGTTTTAGCAGCCGCAGGAGCAGCGGTGGGGCTTGGGAATATTTGGGGATTTCCTACTCAAGCGGCCAGCAATGGTGGTGGCGCTTTCCTTTTTGTTTATTTAGTGCTTATTTTTGTCGTCGCTTTTCCTATGTTAGTGGTGGAGATGGCAATTGGTCGATCAGGTCAAGCTAATCCAGTCGATAGTATGCGCTCACTAACCAATCATCCTTTAGGTAAAAAGGTTGGTGCTTTCGTTGGCTGGGTAGGATTAAGTGTACCCAGCGCGGTGTTGGCGTTTTATAGTATCGTTGGTGGTTGGATCATCTGTTTTCTGTTCGCCGCGATTACTGATCTGCTGGGATTGACCAATATTAGCTCGTGGCTTAAAGGTTTTTCCGTCGAACGTAATCTATTAGGCACATTGATTTTTTACTTATTAACCATTTTGATTGTTCGTAGCGGAGTCAAACAAGGTATTGAGAAGTGGTCAACACGCTTGATGCCTGCGTTATTTGTTTTATTTGCCGTGCTGTTTGTTTATATCATGATGCAGCAGGGGGCTATGGATGGTTTAAAACATTACTTAGTACCTGATTTTGAAAAAGTGTGGGATAGAAAACTCATTTTAGCGGCGATGGGACAAGGCTTTTTCTCTTTAACGATCGGCGGTTGTTCGATGTTGATTTACGGCTCTTACTTAAGTAAAAAAGAGAACTTACCGAAGATGGCGATGAGCGTTACTTTGGTTGATACCAGTGTCGCGTTTATAGCTGGTTTAGTGGTGATGCCAGCCATGTTTGTGGCGATGCATAATGGTGTACAAATTTATGCTCAAGATGGTTCGTTACTGAGCTCGGATACTTTAGTGTTTACCGTCTTGCCATTAATGTTCGATAGTCTCGGTTTGCTTGGGCAACTGTTTGCGGTGGTGTTTTTCTTATTATTAACCATTGCCGCATTAACCTCGTCGATCTCGATGTTGGAATGTCCCGTGGCTTTGGTAAGTGAGCGCTTTAATACGCCACGGGGAAGCACCAGTTGGGTATTGGGTGGTTTGATTGCGTTATTTAGCGTCGTGATAGTGTATAACTTTGCGAGTCTATTTGGCTTGGTTGCGATGGCGGCAACTCAATATTTACAACCGACAGCGGCATTAATGTTCTGCCTATTTGGCGGCTGGGTATGGAGTCGTCATGCTAAGTTCAAAGAGTTGCAACACGGTTATCCCGAGTTCGCAGGTAGTTGGTTTGCGAAAATCTGGCCGTGGTATGTCAAATTTGTTTGTCCGCTTTTGGTGACAACTGTAATTTGGGCTTCTTTTACCTAGCTGATAATAAACCGCAAGATAGATAAATGCCCTTGTTGATAAACCACAAGGGCATTATTGGATCAGACTGGGGATGGTGGCATGATTTGCCCAGTCGTTAATGGTTCTAAATCACTATCGGTCACTTCTTCAATAAAATCACCGACAACTTGCTCAACCATCTCGTCACTTTGACTGAAATAAGCCAAATGAAAGACCGCATCGCCTTCATTGACTAATGGGAGTGTTTGTTGACCAATCACAATCCCACCTTTGCTAGCTCTTATTTCAACTTCTACATTACCGAGTGGTGAATTAATGTAGGCTAATACTTGGCCTTTTTCGACTTTATCGCCAAGTGAAACGAGGGTTCGCAAAATGCCGTCGGCTTCTGCTCGCTGCCAACTGGTGGATTTGGCGATGACTGAGGTTGGGCGTTTTTTGCGACTTGGTCGCAGCATACCGATTTCTTGCATGACGCGTTTTACGCCGACAATTCCAGCATGGATAGCGATAGGATCAAAGCGTAATGCTTCACCCGCCTCATAGGTCAATACGGTAATACCGGCTTTTTCGGCTTCGCTGCGTAACGAGCCATTACGCAGTGGTGAATCTAAAATAACTGGTGTAGCAAACGCTTCAGCGATACGTAAGGTTTCACGATTACTCAGATCAGCGCGAATTTGTGGTAAATTAGTTCGATGTATTGCACCTGTATGTAAATCAATGATGTAGTCACAATTAAGTGCGACTTGAGAGAAGAAGTTATGCGCCATTCGTGAGGCGAGTGAACCTTTTTCACTGCCAGGAAAACAGCGATTAAGATCTCGCCGATCAGGAAGGTAGCGAGATTTATGAATAAAGCCAAACACATTGACTATCGGGACAGTGATTAATGTCCCTCTTAACTTTTTTGGGTCAAGCGAGTTGATCAGTTGTCGAACGATCTCGACCCCATTAAGTTCATCTCCATGAATCGCGGCATTGACCATAAGGACCGGACCTTTCGAGATGCCATGGATGATTTCTATGGGGATGGATAGAGGAGAGTGGGTGTACAGTTTCGCAGCTTCGAGCTCAATGACTCGTTTACTTGCTGGGGGAATGGATTCCCCCAAAAATTGATAATCCGTATTTCGATTAGCCTTTACCACGTGTTTTTGTCCTTCTACTGGCCGCATTCTTCTCGATAAACTCGATGATCAGGCTGGCAATGTCTTTCCCTGTTGCGGCTTCAATGCCTTCTAAGCCCGGTGATGAATTGACTTCCATAACCAATGGGCCTCGTTCTGAGCGAAGTAAATCGACACCAGCAACATTCAGTCCCATAATCTTAGCAGCATCAATCGCTGTTTTGCGTTCTAGAGGGGTAATTTTTACTAACGATGCGGTTCCCCCACGATGTAAATTGGAGCGAAATTCACCTTCAGCACCTTGACGCTTCATGGCGGCAATCACTTTATCACCGATAACAAAGCATCGAATATCGGCGCCACCCGCTTCTTTAATGTACTCTTGCACCATAATGTTGGCTTTCAGGCCCATAAAAGCTTCAATGACACTTTCAGCCGCTTTTCGGGTTTCAGCTAATACGACACCGATACCTTGGGTACCTTCAAGCAATTTAATTACTACAGGAGCCCCTCCGACCATGTCTAACAAGTCTTTGACATCATCAGGCTTGCTGGCAAAGCCAGTGATCGGCATACCAATGCCTTTACGAGAAAGTAGCTGCATTGAACGTAACTTGTCACGTGAGCGGCTGATGGCAACAGATTCATTGGCAGGATAAACCCCCATCATTTCAAACTGACGTAATACTGCGGTGCCGTAGAAGGTGACTGAAGCACCGATCCTTGGGATCACTGCATCAAAACCACCGAGCTCTTCACCTTTAAAATGGATCTCGGGTTGGTCTGAATTGATATTCATATAACAGCGTAAGGCATCAATGACTTTTACCTCATGACCGCGCTGTTTACATGCTTCAATCAAGCGCTTCGTGGAGTACAGAGAAGCGTTACGCGATAGAATACCAATTTTCATTATTTATTTTCCTCGAAAGGGATTAAAAAAGATTGTGTAGGATCGACAATCAGTTTGTGATGCATTGCGGTTCTGCCGAGTAACATACGAAACGCCATATTCTCACGATTGGTTAGCGTTATTTCGATCGGCCAGCGTTGACCACCGAGACAAAGATCGGATTTGATCACATAGCGGGATTCCTCGTGCCCACCGGAATCACGCACGATACGTTCATCAATCACTTCTGCTTCACAGACGGTGACTTTATCAACATTATGTTGTAATGGATGAATCCAAAATCTCACCCATAGCGCGTCATCTTTGGTAAAGCTTTCTACTTTAAAAGCGTGTAAACAAGAGGTTCTTGCGCCAGTATCGATTTTGGCTTTTATTTTTTCAATGCCTAAATCAGGAAGGCTAAGTGTTTCTCTCCATCCAACAATCATTTTTTTTGTCATGGTCATTTTTTTGAATATGGTTGTGTATTTGAGCACAGTTGATGCTGCTCAGGAATGGCCCATAAGGGAAGAAAATTAGCAGCATCTCGATACGACAGTCATCGAGTCATCAGCTTGAATCGAGTTAGGTGAATAACTCGGGAAAATTCAAGGGAGCGAACTCTAGCAGCAGATAAAATCCGCAGCTAATGAATAAAATTATTCGTATCGATAAAAAAAATTGATACACCGCTTACTTTATTTTGTGACTGAATAATTCACTCATCCAATCAATGCGTTTGATTGCATCGTATAACCTGTTACGCCGGCAAGTACCAACGGGTTGAGTGAAAATTAGCCTCATTTGAATGATAGGCTTTGTTCGGTTCTGAACAAAGCCTATCATAATTATCGATTAGACAGAGGGTTTTGTTGGAATATGTTCCAATAAAGCGACCATTTGTTGCCAAAATAGCTCTACAGTATCTATTTTCACTTTTTCATCTGGAGAGTGAGGGAACTTAATCGTTGGACCAAAGGAAAGCATATCCATATGTGGGTATGGTTTTTTGAATAGTCCACACTCTAATCCGGCATGAATGACCATGATATTAGGTTTATGGCCATAAATACCTTCATACATATCACGGAAGATAGCCATGATTTCTGAGTCAGCATCGGGTTTCCAACCAGGATAGGCTCCTGAAAAACGAACGTCGGCACCGGCTAATTCGGCGATAGAGGTTAGCATCCCTTCAACTTGGCTGCGTCCAGAATCAATCAATGAACGGATCAAACATAGCACATTCACTTGCTCTGCTTCGGTTGTGATCACGCCGACATTAAGCGAGGTTTCTACCACTCCTTGAATATCGTCACTCATGCGGATCACGCCGTTCGGACAAGCATTCAGTGCGGCAATGAAGCGTTGCTGATCGGCGCTTGAGAATACCCCTTGAGTGGTTTCTTTTGCTTGATTAAAGGTGGTAATACTGGTTTCCACTTTACCCAGTTCAGCGACTAATAATTGCTGGTAATCATTAAACACTTGTTCTAACTGAGTTTCCATTTCTGCCGGGATAGCGACGGTAATAAAAGCTTCTCTTGGAATCGCATTACGTAAGCTCCCACCTCGAAACTCAATTAAACGCAGATCTAATGCTTGAGCGTAAGTGGCAAGAAAACGACCAAGTAATTTATTGGCGTTACCGCGACCAGTATGAATATCACAACCTGAATGGCCGCCTTTTAAGCCTTTTAAGGTTAATTGTCGGGTGACAAAGCCAGAAGGAATCGTTTCACGAGTGATGGCGAAAGTCAGTGCGCCATCAACCCCACCGGCACAGCCCATGTAGACTTCACCTTCTTGCTCTGAATCGGTATTGAGAAGAATATCGCCTTCTAGCCAACCGGCTTGCAGACCAAATGCACCTGTCATGCCGGCTTCTTCATCGATGGTCAATAAAACTTCAAGCGGACCATGTTTGATCTCATTCGAGGCAAGTACGGCCAAACAGGTTGCCATGCCAATGCCATTATCCGCACCTAATGTGGTTCCTTTTGCTGTTACCCATTCTCCATCAATATAAGGTTGGATTGGGTCGGTCGCAAAGTCATGTTGCATGTCTTCATTTTTTTGCGGAACCATATCAATATGTGCTTGGAGTACAACCCCTTTTTTGTGCTCCATTCCTGCAGTGGCTGGTTTTTTGATAAACACATTGCCGATCGGATCGCGACGAACCTCTAAGCCTTGCTGAGTCGCCCAATCAATAATGTATTGAGCCAGTGCTTCTTCATGTTTAGAGGGATGAGGGATAGAACAAATTTTATCAAAAAACTGCCAAACAGGGCTAGGTGATAAATTACTGATTTCAGAATGGAATTCAGACACTGATAACTCCTTTTTGTGATTGTCCCCGATCAATGTGCATATTTATGGATGTTTTGCAGAGTAATAAACTGAGATCGGAGGTGAGACGATAATATGAAATAGCATACCACTATGCGAGATCTGGGAGTAGTGGATTTATTATCCTTCTCGATGGCTACCATTTTTCCTGCTTGAGATTTACCACGTTCGTTACGCTAGTCACATTGTTCATCGTTGTTCAGTGAGTCGCGATCAAGGCTATCTTTTGTTTATTCGACTGAACGATGACGACAGCGTGAAACATTCCGCTTATTGAGTGTCAATGATACACGTATTGTTCAATCGTTTTGAGGCTTTAAGGACGAGAGGGTCTCCCCATGTTGAGTGAGGAGTGAAGACATTATTACTGATGTTTGTGTAATTAAATTACCAAACTTCGTCGGGATTAGTGTTTTTTTGTACTTTTTGTGATTTTAGTCACCAAAAGTGTTGTAATTAATTTTCTTGGTGGTATATTTGTAACCAACTTACCAAGTGAAGAAAAAATGCTCAAAGGATGAGTCCGATTTATCGCCTCCAAGGAACTGAGAAATCAACTTAATGACGTTTGATTTTAAAGGTGATAGTTATGAATAAAGGTTTATCTTGTGTAATGTTCTGGAAAAACAACTCTGTTTTTACTAGCAACTTTACTTATCCATCAAGTTTTGGTTATTAAATTAACCACTTGAAAGTTATGTGGTTTTGTTCACCCCTATATTAGAATCTATTGTTAATCTACAGTGATTAAAATAATTCACCGCCATCTGTACTCAGATGGCGTTTTTTTATGCTTAACGATCCGTAATAATCCTTTGCTCAGCAGATGAGTATTGTCCTCGCGAGTATCACTTCACGAACGTTGGTCCGTCGCTTTCACGTTTTTAGCATAGATAAAGTCGTTTTTTTCCTACAGATTGATAGTAGTTGTGTATGGAATTTATCTGTTGATAACTTTATAATCCTCGCCAATCGATTACGCAACCGTTTACTTTGTCTGTATTAGGATTCTACCATGTTGGAAAAACTGTTTAAACTCAGTGAAAATGGCACAACCGTGCGCACTGAGATCATTGCCGGGATCACGACGTTTCTGACCATGGCTTATATTATTTTTGTGAATCCGGCAATTTTAGCGGATGCAGGAATGGACCGTGGTGCTGTCTTTGTGGCGACCTGTTTAGCGGCAGCGATTGGCTGTTTTATTATGGGTTTTGTCGCTAACTACCCGATAGCACAAGCCCCTGGCATGGGGTTAAATGCTTTCTTTACCTATGTTGTTGTACTTGGCATGGGGTATACGTGGCAAGTGGCGTTAGCGGCGGTATTTTGCTCAGGTATTTTATTTATCCTATTGAGTCTATTTAAGATTCGTGAATGGATCATTAATTCGATTCCAATGTCGTTACGCACGGGTATCTCTGCCGGCATTGGCTTGTTTTTAGCATTTATCGCGCTTAAAAATGCTGGTATTGTGGTCGATAACCCGGCAACTTTGGTGTCAATGGGAGCGATTACCTCGTTGCCTGCTGTGTTGGGGGCGTTAAGCTTTTTCTTCACGATTGCTCTGGTTCATCGCGGTGTTAAAGGGGCGGTGATGATCGCTATTTTAGCGGTGACTATTTTAGGGTTGATTGTTGGCGATGTGACTTGGGGAGGCATCATGTCTACGCCACCAAGTATTGCTCCAACTTTCATGCAGCTTGATTTTTCAGCCGTATTTGAAATCGGCATGATTTCAATTGTGTTTGCTTTCTTGTTTGTTGACCTGTTTGATACCGCTGGAACTCTCGTTGGAGTGGCAAACAAAGCGGGTTTCATTGGTAAAGATGGTAAAATTCCACGTTTAAATCGAGCATTGCTTGCTGACTCGACAGCGACGTCTGTCGGCGCATTATTGGGCACCTCGAATACCACATCTTATGTCGAAAGTGTTTCAGGTGTGGCTGCAGGCGGTCGCACGGGCTTAACCGCGGTAGTTGTTGGCATTTTATTTATACTTGCATTATTCTTCTCGCCATTAGCGGGAATGATCCCTGCCTACGCTACGGCGGGTGCGTTGTTTTATGTCGCGATTCTAATGATGTCCGGCTTGGTAAGTATCGACTGGCGAGATCTTACAGAAGCGGCACCGACGGTAGTGACTTGCTTATTAATGCCTTTAACCTTCTCAATAGCTGAAGGTATCGCACTTGGTTTTATCTCTTACGCCGTGATTAAACTATTGAGTGGCAAAGGTCGACACGTTTCGCTTAGTGTTTGGATTATGGCGATCGTCTTTGTTATTAAGTTTATTCTTGAAGCGTAAATAGGCTCTATTTTCAAATAATTAGGTTCAATCACAATGAGTAAAAAATTCGTAATCACTTGGGACAATATGCAAAATTTTTGCCGTGAATTAGCCCAGCGTCAAATGCCTGCTGAGCAATGGAAAGGTATCCTCGGTGTGAGTCGCGGTGGGTTGGTTCCTGCAGCTATTTTAGCGCGTGAACTTGGCATTCGTTATGTTGATACCGTTTGTATCTCAAGTTACGATCATGACCATCAACGTGATATGACCGTACTGAAAGCACCTGAGCATGATGGTGAAGGTTTTCTTATTGTTGATGATTTGGTTGATAGCGGTGATACGGCACGCAAAATACGTGAAATGTACCCGAAAGCTAAATTTGTGACCGTTTGTGCTAAACCAGCAGGTAAAGATTTAGTGGATGAATACGTAGTCGATATTGAACAAGATACTTGGATTGAACAACCTTGGGATATGGCTTTAGCTTATGTTGAACCAGTGAATCGTAAGCAAAAATAACGACAATTATTGATTCATCACCAGTTTCCCGCAATTAATCGACATATGGCCCTGCAAAGGGCCTTTTTTTTGATTACTATAAGGTCTAAGCGGTTTAATAATGAGATGCATCATGTCTGAATCAAGTAATATCAACCTATCTGAAACGCTCTTTCAACAGCATAAAGAGGCGAAAGAGACCTCCTCTCTCACGCAATACATGCCGAGCAGTAGTGAGTTTTTTGAACAGAAAATGGAGCAAGACCCTTTTTCTTGGTATCGAAATTTACGCCGTTTACAGTGGGCTTGGTTAGGAATTAATCCGATTGACCAAGAAGAAGTCCTCGCTAACATGGCTTCATCTGAGCATTCTCGTAGTCATGAAAAGTGGTTAGACACGGTGATTGGTTATCATAGCGGTAATTGGACGTATGAGTGGACAAAGCTCGGCGGGCGTTACCATAAGCAAAGTGAAGCCTTAACGGGAGAAGCGGCGGCAGAACGTATGTTTAGTGCTTCCCTTTGCTACAGTATTGCCGGTTATCCTCATTTAAAAAATGATACCTTAGCTATTCAAGCGCGAGTGTTAGCCAATGCTGCTTATAAACATGCCTCTGAACTGACGCAGTATACGATTAAGCCATTAGAGTTTGATTATCAAGGTAAGAAAATTCTTGGCCACCTACATTTATCACACACCGATGAGCCACAACCCGTGGTGATCGTTAGTGCCGGTCTTGATAGTTTGCAAACCGATATGTGGCGTCTCTTTCGTGATTATTTGGCTAAACGAAATATTGCGATGTTAACGATTGATATGCCCTCTGTTGGCCACAGTAATCATTGGTCATTAACGCAAGATTCTTCCTGTTTACACCAAGCGGTACTTAATCAATTAGCGCCTTTGCCTTGGGTTGATCATCGTCGAGTTGGTTTAATTGGCTTTCGCTTTGGTGGTAATGCGATGGTCAGATTATCGTTTATTGAATCAGATAAAATTAAAGCGTGTGTCGCTATCGGCGCTCCGGTGCATGATATTTTTGTTTCTCAGCAAAAAATGAAGCTAATGTCGAAAATGTACATGGATGTGTTAGCGTCGCGAATTGGTAAACATGCGGTAGATATTCCGAGTTTATCGGCTCAACTGATGGCGTGGTCATTGAAAGTACAAGGCTTCCTCGCGACTCGACGTACTAAAGTTCCAATTTTGGCGTTGGCAATGGAGGGCGATCCGGTTTCTCCTGCTAGTGATAACCATTTGATTGCGACTTTTAGTCAAGGTGGGCAATCAAAACAGATAAAGAGTGAAAGTCTTACACGAGGATATGAGCAATCCCTCGATTTAGCGATAAAGTGGCTGGAAGAACAACTTTGCGAATGACTTTTGGCTTAAATTAGTTAAGAGAGAATTATCTACGTTTTTAAGCGTATGATTATTAAAAGCAATAATCATTCTTAACAAGGAGAGTCTACATGTCAGAGGCAGCAAAATACCCTACTCATTATCGTTTATTATCGACGTTAAAAGCGATTGGTCCCTATTTACGGGAAGGGCAGTGCCAGGAAGGCATTTATTGGTTTGATTGTTTGGCTTTTTGTATCAATGATAAAAAATCGCCCGAAAAACGTGAATTTTGGGGCTGGTGGATGGAGTTGACGACGACCGAGACGGGCTTTGAGGCTAATTACCGTATCGGCCGCTATAATCTCGCAGGCGAATGGGAAGAGAGTAAACCGACGGCAGCGGCGCTGCCTGAAGTGATTCGTACCCAAGAGGATTTCCATAAAAAGTTAGCTCAAACTTTGCAGCAACGTTTTGAATTAAGTTTATCGCTCCATCAACAGTCGGCTGAATTTGCTTAATTATAGGTTGCCTGCTTTTTCACCATGACCGCGTTATCACTTAATGATTGGGTTGTTGCATTTTATCGTGTTAATAAGAGCACTTCCTTTACTGATCATTGAGTGCTTAGCAGAGTAAGAAATAATTCCCACTAAAAAAAGGTGCTCTTTAGCACCTTTTCTGCTTGTGTAAGAGGCGCTGGATTGCTAAAACATCACCTCTTAAATGTTTTCTTCAACAGACAAAATCATGACAATGAATCAACAGAGCCAAACAGCGTTACAAACCATCGTTGTGAAGCTAGGAACCAGTGTTCTTACCGGTGGAACGTTAGCACTTGATCGTGCACATATGGTTGAGTTAGTCCGTCAATGTGCTGAATTAAAAAAACAAGGCCACAGTGTGGTGATTGTCTCTTCAGGAGCGATTGCAGCGGGTCGAGAGCATCTAGGTTATCCCGCATTGCCCCAAGCCATATCGAGTAAACAGTTATTGGCTGCCGTTGGTCAAAGCCAGTTGATTCAAGCGTGGGAGTCGTTATTTGCGCTTTACGGCATAAAAATTGGTCAAATGCTGTTAACTCGTGCTGATTTGGAAGATCGAGAGCGCTTTTTGAATGCGCGAGATACGATTAATGCGCTGATCGAACACGGCATTATTCCAGTGGTCAATGAAAACGATGCTGTTGCAACCAATGAAATTAAAGTCGGTGATAACGATAATCTCTCGGCCTTAGTCGGTATTTTGTGTGCAGCGGATAAGCTTTTATTATTAACCGATCAAAAAGGTTTGTTCACCGCCGATCCGCGTAAAGACCCCAATGCTGAGTTAATCAAAGAGGTTAAAACCATTGATGATACGTTGCGAAAAATCGCGGGTGGAAGTGGCACAACATTAGGTACCGGAGGCATGGCGACTAAGCTGCAAGCGGCCGATATTGCTCGTCGAGCTGGGATTGAAGTGATTATTGCTGCTGGCCGAGCGCCCAATGTCATTTTTGATGCATTAAGCGACACGCCACAAGGCACACGCTTTTTAGCTCTTGAAGAAGCACTAGAAAATCGTAAACGTTGGATTTTAGCGGGGCCTGCTGCTGCTGGCGATGTGTACATTGATCAAGGCGCGGTTAATGCCTTACTTGGTAAAGGCAGCAGTTTGTTGGCTAAAGGGGTTATTAAAGTCGCGGGCGAGTTTGCGCGCGGCGAGGTCATTTGCGTGAAAGATCAACATCAACATCTGATTGCCCGTGGTATCAGTACGTATTCCAGTCGCGACTTGAGTAAAATTGCCGGCCAACACAGCACCATGATCATTGATATTCTTGGTTATGATTACGGCGCTGAAGTCATTCACCGTGATAATATGGTTGTAATTCAAGAATAGGGAGAAGAATCGTGGATTTAATCGAAATGGGTAAGGCGGCAAAATCGGCCTCGTTTCAACTTGCTACCGCTTCAACTGCGCAGAAAAACCAAGCACTCGCGATAATTGCGGATGAATTAGAAGCGAATATGGACGCTATTTTAGCGGCGAATGCCAAGGATATTGCTTTAGGGCAAGCGTCAGGTTTAAGTGAAGCGTTGCTCGATAGACTTCTGCTTAATGAATCACGCTTACAGTCCATCGCCCATGATGTGCGTAATGTCATCAGTTTACCTGATCCTGTCGGCAGTGAAATTGACAGTAAAGTCCTTGAAAATGGCATGTCATTAGCTCGTCGTCGTGTTCCCCTTGGTGTGGTGGGCGTTATTTACGAAGCTCGCCCTAATGTTACGATTGATATTGCCGCGTTATGTTTAAAGACCGGTAATGCTGCGATATTACGTGGTGGTAAAGAGACTTTTTTCTCCAATCTTGAGTTAGTTAAAGTGATTCAGTTAGCTTTGAGCAAAGCTGAACTCCCTATGGCTTCCGTTCAATATATCAGTCAACCCGAGCGTGAATACGTTACTCAATTATTAACAATGGATCAGTATGTCGATATGATCATTCCGCGTGGTGGTGCTGGGCTGCATAAAATGTGTAAGGAAAACAGCACCATTCCAGTGATCATTGGCGGTTTTGGTATCAGCCATATTTTCGTTGATGAGAGTGCCGACCTTGATAAGTCGCTTGCGGTGATTGAAAACGCCAAAATGCAACGTCCATCAGCCTGCAACGCATTAGATACCTTACTGGTTCATCAAGCGATCGCTCAACCTTTGTTAGAAAAACTGCAGCATCAATTGCACGATAAACTGACGTTAGTTGTCGATGAACATGCCAAAGCACTGCTTCCCGAGGCAAACAATATTCGCCTCGCACAAGCGGGAGATTTTGATACCGAATGGTTAAGTTATACCTTAGGTGTTAAAGTCGTTAGTGGTGTTGAGCAGGCGATCGATCATATGCGTGAGCATAATGCCAGCCATTCCGATGCTATCATGACTAACGATCTGTTCAATGCTGAGCGGTTTGTTAATACCGCGGGTTCTGCTGCGGTTTATGTCAATGCTTCGACTCGTTTTACCGATGGTGCGCAATTTGGTTTAGGGGCAGAAGTCGCTGTGTCGACCCAAAAACTGCATGCTCGTGGCCCAATGGGACTTGAAGAGTTGACCAGTTACAAATGGGTTGGTAAAGGAAATTATTTATTACGCAGTTAAAGCCATTTAACTGCTGAATATGATGTGCTGCTGTTTATCGATAGAGGCGCTTAACAAATTTGACTAAATCAATCAGGAAAAGGGGCTTGTTGGCCCCTTTTCCTTTTGTTCATATGCCCATTTCCGGTACACTGATCGCCTTGCTAGGGAGGTAATATGCATTGTCCTTTTTGCTCTGAAAACGAAACAAAAGTTATCGATTCTCGTCTAGTGGCTGATGGTCACCAAGTGCGCCGTCGTCGGCAATGTTTGACTTGTAGCGAACGTTTCACCACGTTTGAAACCGCAGAGCTAGTGATGCCAAGAGTCATCAAATCCAACGGTAATCGAGAGCCATTTGATGAAGAAAAAATGATCGGTGGGATGCTACGCGCTTTAGAAAAACGCCCTGTTAGCGCCGATGCGATTGAGTTAGCGATCAGTACCATTAAATCTAAATTACGCGCCACCGGCGAGCGGGAAGTTCCGAGTGAATTGATCGGTAATTTAGTGATGGAACAACTGAAAGAGTTAGATAAGGTGGCATACATTCGCTTTGCTTCGGTTTATCGTAGTTTTGAAGATATTCGCGAATTTGGTGAAGAGATTGCTAAATTAGAAAATTGAACGTGAGTCCGATGATGTCAAACTTTTCTGCTGTCGATTATCAAATGATGGCGCGAGCCATTCAACTTGCTCAGCGCGGACGCTTTACCACGGCGCCGAATCCAAAGGTTGGGTGTGTGATTACTCAACAAGGCCGCATTGTTGGCGAAGGTTTCCATTATCGAGCTGGTCAACCACATGCCGAGGTGCACGCTTTGCGGATGGCTAAAGAGCACGCTCGTGGTGCGACCGCTTATGTGACACTAGAGCCTTGTTCTCACTACGGACGAACGCCTCCTTGTGCTGAAGGGTTAATTCAAGCCGGAGTAGCAAAGGTGATTTGCGCGATGCAAGATCCTAATCCACAAGTTTCTGGACGCGGCATTGCTATGTTGCGAGAAGCAGGAATTGAGGTGGAAGTTGGTTTATTAGAAGCGGACGCCAAGGCGCTCAATCCGGCGTTTATTAAACGGATGCAAACCGGAATGCCTTATGTTCAGCTAAAATTAGCGGCCAGTCTAGATGGACAAACGGCACTGGCTAATGGTGAAAGTCAATGGATAACCTCAGCTCAAGCACGGCAAGATGTTCAAGTATATCGAGCGCAAGCAGGAGCGGTGTTATCAACCAGTCAAACGGTGGTCGCCGATAACGCCTCATTAGCGGTACGTTGGTCTGAATTACCAGCCGATGTGCAACAGCAATACCCTCATGCTGAACTTCGCCAGCCAACTCGTGTGATACTTGACCGCCAGCATCAATTGCACCAATCACTGGCTCTTTATGCCACCGCTTCACCGATAATTCGTGTAGCAGAACAAGACGCGGAACTGTGTGTGCCATTGAATGAACATCAACAGCTCGATCTGCGTGATATCTTAGCCAGTTTGGCTGAACAGTATCAGATCAATCATCTTTGGGTAGAAGCTGGGCCAACATTGGCCAAAAGCTTGCTTGAGCAGCAACTGGTAGATGAACTAATCATCTACCTTGCGCCGAAAATCATGGGCAGTGACGGCCGTGGTTTATTAGGCGCCTTAGGTTTTACTCATATGGATCAAGCATTAGGATTAGTCATTCAAGACTGTCGAATGGTCGGCCCAGATCTTCGCCTAACCGCAACTCTTACCTCAACCCAATAAGATAACTGATTATGTTTACCGGAATTATAGAAGCTGTAGGCTCCTTGGTTGAGATGACTCGCCAAGGTGAAGACGTCACCATTACCGTTGCTACGGGAAAACTTGATATGAGTGATGTTAAACTCGGCGATAGCATTGCTACTAACGGTGTGTGTTTAACCGTTATTGATGTCAGTTCTCAACATTACTGTGCCGATCTCTCATTAGAAACACTCAATAAATCAGCGTTTGCTCACTATCAAGTTGGAGAAAAACTCAACTTAGAAAAAGCCATGCTTCCGACGACGCGTTTTGGTGGGCATATTGTATCGGGACACGTTGATGGGATTGGTGAAATTATTGAGCGCCAGTGGGTGGGGCGTGCGATTGAATTGTGGGTGAGCTTACCGAATGAGTTAACTCGGTATGTTGCTGAAAAAGGCTCGATCACTATTGATGGGATTAGCTTAACCGTCAATGGGTTACGAAAAAATGCCTTTAAGCTGACCATCGTGCCGCATACCTCGTTAGAAACGACCATTGATGGCTTTCAACCTGGCCGCAAGGTGAACCTCGAAGTGGATGTGCTTGCTCGATATTTAGAACGTTTATTGGTCGGTGGTCAGAATGAGCCCGAATCACCTTCTCGAATGACAATGGAATTCTTACAACAAAATGGTTTTGCGTAATCATACGTGACGCAATAAGACAAAATATAGGACAACAGTCATGTCAATTAGTACCCCACAAGACATTATCGAAGATATTCGCTTAGGTAAAATGGTTATCTTGATGGACGATGAAGATCGCGAAAATGAAGGCGATTTAATCATGGCCGCTGAGCATATCACACCAGAAGCGATCAATTTTATGGCGACTCATGGGCGCGGATTGATTTGTTTAACCATGACTAAAAGTCGTTGCCAGCATCTAGGATTAGCTCCGATGGTGCAGGATAATAACGCACAGTATACCACTAACTTTACGGTATCGATTGAAGCAGCAGAAGGCGTAACGACGGGGATATCAGCGGCTGATCGCGCTCGTACGGTGCAAGCTGCCGTAGCAAAAGAGGCTAAAGCAGCCGATTTAGTCCAACCTGGGCATATTTTTCCATTAGCAGCGCAAGATGGCGGCGTACTTACCCGCGCAGGTCATACTGAAGCCGGTTGTGATTTAGCACGTCTCGCCGGGCTTGAGCCTGCGTCAGTGATTGTCGAGATCCTCAATGACGATGGCAGTATGGCTCGTCGCCCCGATCTGGAGGTTTTTGCTAAAAAACACGACATCAAATTAGGTACCATTGCCGATTTAATTGAGTATCGTAATAATACAGAAACCACCATCGAACGGGTCGCGCAATGCCAATTGCCAACCGAATTCGGTGAATTTGAGCTGGTGACGTATCGCGATATCATTGACAATCAAATTCATTTTGCTTTGCGCAAAGAGAGCGTGAGTCAGCAAGCGCCTTTAGTGCGTGTTCATCTACAAGATACCTTTACTGATCTATTACGTAGCGATCGCAGCGCCGATCGTAGTTGGACTTTGGATAAAGCCATGCAACGTATTGGTCAAGAAGGGGGCGTGTTGGTGATTCTTGGTAATGAAGAGTCCACTGATCTGCTTATCCATCGCGTTAAAATGTTTGAACAGCAAGATAAAGGCGCAGCCCCAACGATGGCGAAAAAGCAAGGGACATCTCGACGGGTCGGGGTTGGCTCACAGATCCTTGCCGATTTAGGCGTCAGTGATATGCGTTTGCTCTCTTCAGCCAATAAGAAATACCACGCCTTGGGTGGATTTGGCTTAAATGTTGTCGAGTATATCAGCGAGTAAGCCAGTTATTCTACGTTCGGCTCGTTAAGTCTGCACGATAGGCCGCCCTTGTGGCGGCAAATTACTATTAGATATTGTTCACAAATTTGTGCTAGAATCCGGCGATTCTCACTTGATGAACAGAGTTAAAGGAAAGCTTATGAAAGTGATCGAAGGTGGTTTCCCAGCCCCCCATGCCAAAGTTGCGATTGTGATTTCTCGTTTCAACAGTTTTATTAACGAAAGTCTGCTGTCTGGTGCCATCGATACTTTAAAGCGTCATGGTCAAGTTAGCGACGAGAATATTACCGTTGTGCGTTGTCCTGGTGCGGTTGAGCTGCCACTGGTGGCTCAGCGCGTTGCCAAAACAGGCAAATTTGATGCGATAGTGTCACTGGGTTCGGTTATTCGTGGTGGTACACCACACTTTGACTATGTTTGCAGTGAAATGAATAAAGGGTTAGCCCAAGTGTCGATGGAATTCAGTATTCCTGTCGCGTTTGGTGTGTTAACTGTTGATACTATCGATCAAGCTATTGAACGCGCAGGAACCAAGGCTGGTAATAAAGGTGCAGAAGCAGCACTTAGCGCACTTGAGATGATAAACGTTCTTTCTGAAATCGATTCCTAATGGGGGCCAGTGTGAAACCAGCCGCACGTCGTAATGCACGTCAATTTGCGCTACAAGCTATTTATTCGTGGCAAATTACTAAAGAGAATGTGGCGACTATTGAAGAGCAGTTCTTATCCGGTGGTAAGTATGATGAAGAAGAACATCATGCAGCAGAGCCTGCGCTATCGGCTCCACAAACCGATGTGACCTATTTCCGTGATCTGCTTGTCGGCGTTGTGCTCAATCATACCGAGCTAGATAGCAAACTACGTCCTTTTGTTTCTCGTCCGATGCAAGATTTGGATATGATGGAACTTGCGCTACTTCGTCTAGCGATGTATGAAATGACTCGACGCGAAGATGTTCCTTATAAGGTCGTGATTAACGAGGCCATTGAGCTAGCAAAAGTGTTTGCAGCAGAAGATAGCCATAAGTTTGTGAATGGCGTGCTTGATAAAGCCGCGCCTCATGTACGCAAAAAAGCGTAATCAGTTTTGGCATAAAAGGTCAGCATTCGCTGGCCTTTTTTATAGATAAAATCGACCAATGAGTCCATCTACAACGGTTGAGCGAGTGTTATTGATGGGCTTAGTTTTACTAACCGCATTTACATCGTATGAATGAATCATTCGGTGGATTCGTTGGTCTGGCTAGAGAATCATCCATGTTAGGTGAATTTAACTTTATTGAACACTATTTGGCGGCACGTCAACCACAGCGTAAAGATGTCCATTTAGCTCTGGGGGATGATTGTGCAATCGTCAATGTACCAGAGAATGTTCGGCTGGCTATCAGTACCGATACCTTAGTTGCAGGGACTCATTTTCTGGCTAATGCTAATCCAGCATGGGTGGCACATAAAGCCCTTGCTTCTAATATCAGTGATTTAGCCGCGATGGGGGCAACCCCTGCTTGGGTCTCGATGGCACTTACTTTACCTGAGATTAACCCCAATTGGCTTACTCCATTTTGTGACGCCTTTTTTGATTTAGCGAACTACTACAATGTCCAATTGATTGGTGGTGATACCACCAAAGGTCCGTTGAGTATCACTCTCACCGTGCAAGGTTTTGTACCGCAAGATAAAGCCTTGTTACGTTCTGGTGCAAAAGTCGGGGACTGGATTTATGTCACAGGTCAACTCGGCGACAGTAAAGCGGGACTTGAGGTGGTACTCGATGCGAGTAAACGTGCTCTACCTTGTGCATCAGTGTTAGAGTCACGTCATTACGTATCGACTCCACGAGTTCTCGCCGGACAAGCCTTGCTCAATTTAGCCTCATCAGCGATTGATATTTCTGATGGCCTAGTCGCGGATTTAACCCATATTTTAAGTGCTTCTCAAGTAGGAGCGAGTCTTGATTTGCATACCTTGCCGTTATCTGAAGCGTTAGTGCAGTACACGGGGGATCCGCTTATTGCGCAGCAGTATGCATTAACCAGTGGTGAAGAGTACGAACTCTGCTTTACGGTGCCTGAAGAGAATAAAGGATCGTTAGCAAGTGCTCTGGCACATACTGCGACGCCTATCACCTGCATTGGTCAAATTCGTCCTCATGGCGTGTTTGACTTACTCAACCATGGGCAAAAAGTCGACTGGTCGTTGACTGGTTATGATCATTTTAAGGAATCAGCATGAGCCATCCTCTTTCTCGTCTTTCACTACGCAATCCTTGGCATCTACTGGCTACCGGATTTGGCAGTGGTTTATCGCCGATCATACCTGGCACAATGGGGACATTAGCTTCCATTCCTCTGTATCTACTTCTAGTGCAACTGCCCTTATTTGCCTATCTTTTCGTCGTCTTAATGGCGTGTATTCTCGGGGTGAAAATTTGCCAAGTGACGTCAACAGATATGCAAGTTCACGATCATGGTTCGATTGTTTGGGATGAGTTTGCTGGTTTTTGGATCACCATGTCTATTGTTCCGTTACTGCAATTGCCAATCTTTGATTGGCAATGGATTGTTACGGGATTCGTGCTCTTTCGTTTTTTTGATATGGTCAAACCATGGCCAATTGGATGGCTAGATAAACAAGTAGAAGGTGGCGTAGGAATTATGCTCGATGATATCGTCGCGGGTATCATGGCGGCTATCATGCTGTTTTTTGTTGGGCAGTGGGCGGGATGGCTAAACTAAGCACAGTTACGTCGTGTTGATCAGTCACCCATAAGGGAGCAGAGGCTCCCTTATGGGTAAGCCAAACTAAAGTTTGTTCAGATCGGCTTCAATTTCAGCAATTTTGCTGGCCACTACTTTCTCTAAGTGACGTAAATCACTCAATATTTTTTGTTTAACGTCCACCTCACTGCCGTTATCTCCGGCGTTCTCATTACGTGTGAGTTGGTTCAACTCATCAATGACTAAAGTAAGAGTACGATTGATTTCGCTAATTTCTCGGTATTGGTGAGTACCGCCATCGACCAAAACCGTTTTGATCTGTCTTGGGTATTTAAATTTGACACTTTTAGCAAAAAACTCACCTTTTTGTTTCTTGAAATAGATTTTTAGCACATCTTTTTGCGCCTCTTGGCGCAATGAGTAACGTTCAATCGTATGGGGTTGATCGATTCCCAAGCTGGTGAGTTGTGGAAACATAAGCATCCTCTGCATTGTTTTGAGTGATTAAGGCGATAAAGCTTCTTGGTGAGAAGAAGAGAGCTGAGCAATAGTATCAATTAATCGTTCACGTAGGGTACTTTGCTCTTGGTCTGTGAGTTTAGCCCCTTGTTGATTGGTTAAAATAAATAAGTCTTCTGCGCGCTCTCCTAAGGTAGTGATTTTTGCCCCATGTAAATCTAAGTTTAATTCGGCAAACGTCGCTCCTATGGTCGCCAGTAATCCCGGAGTATCGAGAGCAACCAGCTCCATTAAGGTGCGTTTTTTGCTTTTTGTTGGTAAGAAATCGACCTGAGTTCGAACCGTGAAATGTTGCAGATTACGTGGGATGCGGCGTGTTTTGAGTCTCGTTGGACGGCCATCGGTCAATACATGGCTTAAATGCTTAATTAACGCATGATGACGGTTTTCTTCAATTGCTTGGCCGTTGTGATCTAAGACCATAAAGGTATCTAAAACATAGCCGTCTTTACTGGTCATGATTTGCGCGTCATGAACATTCAGGTTTCGACGGTCTAATTCGGCGACCACGGTTGCAAACAATGCGGGCTGATCTTTGGTATACACAAACACTTCGGTACCACCGCGCGTGGCTTTTTTACTGATTAAGACCAAAGGTTCAGTAGGCGATGAGTGCGTTAAAATGTGCATACCATGCCATGCTATTTGTTTGTGAGTATGGCGTAAAAAGTAATCGGCTTTAAATCGTTGCCACAATTGCTCGATTTCACGGCTATGGAAGCCTTCTTTACGTAGCTGTGCCGACGCCATTTGTTGGTTATGACGAATTCGTTCTCGAACATCAACAGGGTGTTCAAGCCCGCGTCTTAATGCTCTTTGCGTTGAGTAAAAGAGTTCCGCCAGTAAGGTTCGTTTCCAACTGTTCCATAGGTCTGGATTAGTGGCGCAAATATCAGCCACCGTTAAACAGACCAAGTATTCCAGATACTCTTCATCGCGGACTTTTTTAGCAAATTCGATGATCACGTCTGGATCATAAATATCGCGCCGTTGAGCGGTGACGGACATTAATAAGTGATTTTGGACTAACCAAGCCACCAGTTTCGCTTCTGGCTTAGAGAGGCCGTGTTCGATACAAAAATCGTAAGCTTCACTCGCACCTATTTCTGAATGATCGCCGCCGCGGCCTTTGGCAATATCATGGAAAATGGCCGCGAGGATCAGCAGTTCTTTTTTTTGTATTTTCGGGAAAATCTCACAGCAAATAGGATGACGTTGATGGTTTTTTGGGTCATTAAACAGATGGATATGTTTTAGTAGACGAATGCTGTGCTCATCAACGGTATAAACATGAAACAAGTCAAATTGCATCTGCCCAACTATCTGACTCCATTGCGGTAAATAAGCGGCCAATACGCCCAATTTATGCATTTGTCCAAACGCTTTGTGAAGCGCATTAGGGTGACGAGTCAGCGCGAGAAACTTTTCACGCGCAGCAGGAATCGTATGCAAAAATTTGTTCAATCGTCGCCGTGCGGTTCTTAATTGGCGCATCGTAGAAGGGGCAACCCCATCAATGCTCGAGTCATTGGCCATGAGCAAAAACATATCGAGAATGGTTTCAGGTCGAGCTTGAAATAGAGCGGGCTTTCGAGCTTCAATTAATGAACCACGACGCTGAAAGTCGTGATTAATGATCTCTGCTTTGACTTCTTCACCACGGTTTAAGATCGCTTGATCAAACAACTTCAAGAGCATTTTATTGAGTTCAGATACGCGGCGTAAGGTGCGATAGAACTCCTTCATCATTTTTTCGACCGCTCGGTTGCCTTCGCCAGTAAATCCAAGATGTTCGGCGACTTGAGCTTGATGAGCAAAACCGAGTCGATTGTCATAACGTTTTAGTTCAAGATGCAGAGCGAAGCGAACTCGCCACAAAAAATCTTGGCATTCGGCCAGTTCACGAAATTCAGCGTCAGTAAGAAAGCCGAAGCGGCTCATTTCATAGAGTGATGTCGCCCCAAAGTGGCGACGAGCAACCCAGCTTAAGGTATGAATATCTCTTAGACCGCCAGGCGTTGATTTAATGTCGGGCTCAAGATTATAGGCCGTATCGTGATAACGGGCATGACGCTCACGTTGCTCTTTTATTTTAGCTTGGTAGAAGCATTCACTTGGCCAAAAAGATTCGCTATGAATGGCTGATTGTAAACGTTGGAAAATACGGTCACTGCCGCACAACAAGCGTGCCTCTTGCAAATTGGTGGCCACGGTTAAATCCGCTTTACCAATCTCAATACACTCTTCTACGGTACGTACAGCATGGCCGACTTCTAGGCGCAAGTCCCATAATAAGGTAATGAATTGGCTGACTTTACTGCCAATATCATCGGCTAATCGGGTCGTAGAGACGACTAAAATATCAATATCTGATAAGGGATGTAATTCAGCTCTTCCGTATCCGCCAACAGCGGCCAGACAGAGGTCATTGAGTTTATCAAACCCAAAATATTGCCAAAGACGATTCAGGAGCATATCCATATAATCGGCACGGCCAACCACGAGATCACTGACCGGATGGCGAGAGAGAAACGCTTGGCGCTGGTAGGCAGAAAAAAGGTCGAGTTGCTGTTTTAATTGCTCAACCGTGAGCTGTTGATCGGTGTAATTCAGCGGGGATAAATAAGCCATAACAGTGCGGTCCATGCCAGGGAGTGAACTCAGTGTGAATGCTCAATCTAACAGAAATCAAGCGCTGAGCTCAAGCTCCCTTTACCGACTATCGGGCAGGATTAAGCATTGTGGAAAATACGTGGGATGGTCTCTTCTTCACGTAGCGTGAGAATTTCACAGCCATCTGCGGTAACCAAAATGGTGTGCTCCCATTGAGCCGAGTTCTTACTATCGGCGGTATAGACGGTCCAGTTATCTTCATCATCCAAGCGACAACCAAATTTACCCGCATTGATCATCGGCTCAATGGTAAAAATCATCCCTTCACGAAGCAGTGTGCGGTCACTATTTTTGTAGTGCACTACTTGTGGCTCTTCATGAAACTCTGCACCGATACCATGACCACAGTAGTCACGAACAATCGAGAATTTTGAACGCGGGTTATTTTTATTATTGGTTTTGATGTATTTCTCTATCGTGGTACCAATTTCGCCGAGTTGTACGCCTGGTTTCACTTTTTTTAAGGCCAAATAGAGACACTCTTGAGCGACTAGACATAAACGTTTGTCGGCTGGCTGCACATCACCAATTAAGAACATCTTTGAGGTATCACCATGATAACCATCTTTAATGACGGTAATATCGATGTTCATAATGTCACCCTCTTTTAAGACGGCAGGGCGAAGCAGTTGACCAAATTGCGTGTCTTGTTCAGCCGGAATGCCATGGCACACGATATGGTTAATCGATGTGCAAATCGATTTTGGGAAGCCATGATAGTTAAGAGGGGCAGGAATAGCGCCTTGCACTTCGGTAATATAATCGTGGCAAAGTTGGTTAAGGTGTTCAGTGGTCACGCCAGCTTTGACGTGAGGTTCAATCATTTCTAAAACTTGCGCAGCCAATCGCCCCGCTACACGCATTTTTTCTATTTCTTGAGCATTTTTAATTTTTACAGACATCGGCTTTCTCTATTCAAATTTTAGGCACTGGGTGCTAATCGCAATATTGTAACAGTGAGAAAAGGAAGCGCAAGAAGCGGTGTAAATAAGAATGATTAAGCGCGATGGTTAGCTAGGTTAAATGACCCATCTCCTGATGATCGATAGTAAGATGGATTTTCTTGCTCATCATCGCTCTCGCTGGTTCAATCCAAGCACCTACGCCACAATTTTTGCTAGTCAGATTAGTGCTAAATATGATATAAAACGCGCCGGAACATCGGCCTGATTTCTTCGTAACGGCGAAACTGCCCGAGTCCACACACATTTATCTTTAAATCACACACATTCCGACACATGTTCCGGGGTGCTTCCAGCGTTATAAACGTTGAGGAGTCGGAGACATGGGGGATGTGGAGGCCTAACCCCATAGAGGATTATTTCATGGCAACTGTATCAATGCGCGATATGCTAAAAGCTGGTGTTCACTTCGGTCACCAGACTCGTTACTGGAACCCAAAAATGAAACCATTCATTTTTGGCGCTCGTAACAAAGTTCATATTATCAACCTAGAAAAAACCGTACCAATGTTCAACGAAGCACTGGCTGAGCTAGTGAAAATCGGCGACAAAAAAGGTAAAGTACTTTTCGTAGGTACTAAGCGCGCAGCCTCTGAAGCAGTAAAAGAAGCAGCGATTGCAAGCAATCAATACTACGTAAACAACCGTTGGTTAGGTGGTATGCTAACTAACTGGAAAACCGTTCGTCAATCAATCAAGCGTCTAAAAGAACTTGAAGTTCAAGCGACTGATGGCACTTTCGACAAGCTAACCAAGAAAGAAGCGCTAATGCGTACTCGTGAAATGGACAAGCTTGAGAAATCTCTTGGTGGTATCAAAGACATGGGCGGTTTACCTGACGCTCTATTCGTTATCGACGCTGATCACGAGCACATTGCAGTTAAAGAAGCAAACAACCTAGGCATTCCAGTGTTTGCTGTTGTTGATACTAACTCTAACCCAGATGGTATTGATTACATCATCCCAGGTAACGACGATGCGATCCGTGCCGTTCAACTATACCTGAACGCTGCAGCTGAATCAGTAAACGAAGGTCGTAACAAAGACGTAGCGGCAGTTGCTGAAAAAGACGGCTTTGTAGAAGCGGAATAATAGCGGCTCTTAGTCTTACTTAGCCTTCTGTAGAATACTACATGGGCTAAGTCATAGTTAGTATTGGGGGCCAAATCATTAGGCCCCCAATTTTTAATCCTGAATCAACTGAGGAATAGAGAATGGCTGTTACTGCTGCTCTAGTAAAAGAACTGCGTGAACGTACTGGCGCAGGTATGATGGAATGTAAGAAAGCACTCGTTGAAACCAACGGTGACATCGAACTTGCCATCGAAAATATGCGTAAAAGCGGTGCTGCAAAAGCGGCTAAAAAAGCAGGTAATATCGCTGCTGAAGGCGCGATCATCATCAAAGAAGCAGAAGGTTCTGCCGCTTTGGTTGAAATCAACTGTCAAACCGATTTCGTTGCTAAAGATGGCAACTTCCTAGCATTCGCTAACGAAGTCGCTGAAGCAGCGTTAGCATCAAAACTAAGCCTAGAAGAGCTACAAGCACAGTTTGAAGATGCTCGTGTTACTCTTATTGCTAAAATCGGCGAAAACATCAATATCCGTCGCGTTCAATACGCTGAAGGTAAAGCTTTGGCTGCATACAGCCACGGTTCTCGTATTGGTGTTGTGGTTGCTGGTGATGCCGATGCAGAAACTCTAAAACACATCGCGATGCACGTAGCGGCTTCTCGCCCTGAATACGTTAATCCTGAAGATGTACCGGCTGATGTTGTTGCGAAAGAGCGTGAAGTTCAAGTTGAAATCGCAATGAACGAAGGCAAGCCAAAAGAGATCGCAGAGAAAATGGTTGAAGGCCGCATGAAGAAATTCACCGGTGAAGTTTCTCTAACTGGTCAACCTTTCGTTATGGAGCCAAAGAAAACTGTTGGTGAAATTTTGAAAGAGAAAGGCGCTTCAGTATCGACTTTCGTTCGCCTAGAAGTAGGTGAAGGTATCGAAAAACAAGAAGGCCTGAGCTTCGCTGAAGAAGTGGCTATGGCTCAGAAAGGTTAATTGCCTTTTTGATGACCAAGATAAAGACCGTGGCCATGGCTGCGGTCTTTTTACGAATATCACTCCCTCGACGGTTAAAGAGAGCGGTTTTCGAACTCACGATGGTAATGATCATCAATACATTTACGCAGTAAGTTTATTTATGACTGTTAACTAACGATACTTTTTGAAAGGTAAAGTCCATGACAACAAACCCTAAACCCGCATATCAACGTATTTTATTAAAATTGAGCGGTGAAGCGCTTCAAGGTGAAGAAGGTTTTGGTATCGATCCGACCGTGCTTGATCGTATGGCACAAGAAGTAAAAGAATTGGTCGAATTAGGTGTTCAAGTGGGTGTCGTCATTGGTGGTGGCAACTTATTCCGTGGTGCAGGCTTAGCGGCAGCGGGAATGAACCGTGTTGTGGGTGACCATATGGGCATGTTGGCGACAGTGATGAATGGCCTTGCGATGCGTGACGCCCTACATCGAGCTTACGTGAATGCACGCGTGATGTCTGCTATCCCACTTAAAGGGGTGTGTGATGACTACAATTGGGCTGACGCGATCAGTCAATTACGTCAAGGTCGTGTAGTAATTTTTTCTGCTGGTACGGGTAACCCGTTTTTCACAACCGATTCTGCCGCTTGTTTACGTGGTATCGAAATTGAAGCTGACGTGGTTCTCAAAGCGACAAAAGTAGACGGCGTCTACAGTGCTGACCCTGTAGCCAATCCAGATGCGCAACTGTATGATAAGCTGGGTTACAACGATGTACTGGATAAAGAACTTAAAGTGATGGATTTGGCGGCCTTTACTCTGGCTCGCGATCACAACATGCCAATCCGTGTCTTTAATATGAACAAGCCTGGCGCATTACGCCGTGTGGTTATGGGTGAAGCGGAAGGTACGCTGATCAGCTCCGCTGTATAATCACTCTCGAAATGAAATAAGAATTAAGGTGATATTGTGATTAATGAGATCAAAAAAGACGCTCAAGAGCGTATGGATAAAAGTGTAGAAGCGCTAAAGAACAATCTATCAAAGATTCGTACTGGTCGCGCTCACCCAAGCCTACTATCTGGCCTCTCTGTTGAGTACTACGGTGCGTCAACACCTCTAAGCCAAATTGCCAACGTGATTGCTGAAGATGCACGTACATTAGCGATTACGGTATTTGATAAAGAACTTACGCCAAAAGTTGAAAAAGCGATTCTCATGTCTGATTTAGGGTTAAACCCAATGTCAGCAGGAACCGTGATTCGTGTTCCACTGCCACCGTTAACGGAAGAGCGTCGCCGTGATCTCGTTAAAATCGTCCGTGGTGAAGCGGAAGGTGGTCGAGTCGCCGTGCGCAACATTCGTCGTGACGCCAACAACGATCTAAAAGCGTTATTGAAAGATAAAGAAATTTCAGAAGATGAAGAGCGTAAGGCTCAAGATGAAATTCAAAAACTGACCGATGCGGCTGTCAAGAAAATTGATGACATCTTAGCGGTTAAAGAAAAAGAACTCATGGAAGTTTAATTTCTACAAAACCTTAACAGGAAAACGCTGTGCTCACAGCACAGCGTTTTTTATGCTACTCTTCACCATCTTTTTTCTTTATTACGTTTCTATGCAAAATTCGCAGCTCTCGTTAGATGTTCTCCCTCAGCATATCGCCATTATTATGGATGGCAATGGTCGTTGGGCAAAAGCACAAGGTAAACCTCGGATCTTTGGTCACAAAAACGGGGTTGCTGCGGTGCGTAAAACGGTTTCTACCGCAGCAAAACTGGGGATCAGAGCCGTGACTTTATTTGCCTTTAGCAGTGAAAATTGGCGACGTCCTGAGGAAGAGGTCGGCGTGTTGATGGAGTTATTTCTTCGTGTCTTATCGACCGAGGTCAAAAAACTGCACAAAAATAACCTGCGTTTACGTATTATTGGTGATACCGGTCGATTCAGTGAGCGGTTACAAAATAAAATCGCCCAAGCTGAAGCGCTGACTCAGCATAATACGGGCATGGTGATTAATATTGCGGCGAATTACGGTGGAAAATGGGACATCACTCAGGCGATGCGCCATATTGCTCTTAAAATCAGTCGTGATGAACTCAGTGTCACGGATATTAACGAGACATTGATCGCTGAACATTTAACGATGGCTGATCTTCCTGAAGTGGATTTACTGATTCGCACTAGTGGTGAATGCCGGATCAGTAACTTCCTTCTTTGGCAGTTGGCTTATGCAGAAATGTATTTTACTCCTGTTTATTGGCCTGAGTTTGGTGAAGAAAGTTTAATTGAAGCTGTGACTTGGTTTGTTAATCGTGAGCGCCGATTTGGTTGTACCGGTGAGCAAGTCAAAGCGTTAATGACACCATAAAATAGGACTTCTCAGTTTGAAGCAAAGAATTATTACTGCGCTTTTACTTGCCCCTTTAGTGATTGCTGGCATTTTTTGGCTCCCGCAATCTGGCTTTATTTTGGCGTTGGGCGTAGTAACGTTATTGGGCTTATGGGAATGGACGCAATTCGTTTCTTCTTCCTCTCGTTATCTTGCCTTATTACCCGGTCTGGTGGTTGGTGCAATAAGTTATTGGTTGCTTGTACCTCAGCTTTCGGTATTAAGTGCCTTGCAACCGATGCATTATGGCATCTTAGTGATTGGCTCACTATGGTGGATTGTCGCTAGTGGTTTAGCCATTACCTATCCTAAATCACGAGCTTGCTGGGAAAATTCCAATGCTGTGCGTCATCTCTTTGGCGTGCTGACATTATTGCCTTTCTTTTGGAGTGTGATTTTTTTACGCTCTGAACATATTGTCTCCGACAGTTATCACGGGGCGAAATTGGTACTTTATGTCTGTTTGATTGTGTGGGCCGCGGACAGTGGGGCTTACTTTTCCGGCAAAAGTTTTGGCAAGCATAAAATGGCTCCAGCTGTCAGTCCGAATAAAACTATTGAAGGCTTAGTCGGTGGGGTTATTGCTGCCATGTTGGTGGGTTGGTTATGCGCCAGTTGGTTTAATATTCAATTTGCGTCTACCACTATCATGCTATTGACCATTTTGGTTACCGTGGTGATCTCAGTCTTGGGCGATTTGGTGGAAAGTATGTTTAAGCGGGTATCTGGCATCAAAGACAGCAGTAAAATCATTCCTGGTCACGGTGGTATTTTAGACCGAGTGGATAGTCTGACGGCTGCTTTCCCTGTATTTGCTTTATGCTATTTCTTATTTTAATGCTGGTGAAGCACGCCTTCATCAGCATAAACCATGACGGTTTTTGTGATGCGTAAATTAACCATTCTCGGAGCCACTGGCTCTATTGGTGCGAGCACCCTTAAAGTGGTGGCCGAGAATCCTGATCACTTTAGTGTGGTGGCTTTGGTGGCGGGTAGTAATGTCAACAAAATGCGCGAGCTTTGCCAAACATGGCGACCTAAGTATGCCGTAATGGCGACGCCACAAGCGGCACAGTTGTTATCCTCCCAATTAGCTGGACTTTCACTGCCAACCGAAGTGTTGTATGGCGAAGAGGCAATGTGTCATGTTGCTTCTAGCGATGACGTTGATACTGTGATGGCGGCGATTGTCGGCGCCGCAGGCTTGTTGCCGACGATGGCCGCGGTTAAAGCCGGGAAGCGAGTTCTCTTAGCCAACAAAGAAGCCTTGGTTATGTCTGGGCAGTTATTTATTGATGCGGTTGAGCACTATGGAGCTGAATTATTGCCCGTCGACAGTGAACATAATGCGATTTTTCAATGTTTACCCGTTGATATTCAAACTCAGCTCGGACGCTGTAATTTACAAGAGCAGGGCGTTTCCCATATTCTGCTGACGGGGTCCGGCGGGCCATTTCGTTATGCCGATATTGAGACTTTAGCTCAAGTGACTCCAGAACAAGCGATTGCTCACCCTAATTGGTCGATGGGGCCCAAAATATCGGTTGATTCTGCAACCATGATGAACAAAGGGCTTGAGTATATTGAGGCTAAGTGGCTATTTAACGCGTCTCGTGAACAGCTTAAGGTTTTGATCCACCCTCAATCAGTGATCCATTCAATGGTCCAATATAGGGATGGTTCGGTGATTGCACAGCTCGGCGAGCCAGATATGGCGACGCCAATTGCACAAACGCTGGCCTATCCTCAGCGGGTCAGTGCAGGCGTTGAACCGCTAGACTTTACTCGTTTGAGTGAGTTGACCTTTATGGAGGTTGATTATCAGCGTTACCCTTGTTTGCAATTGGCGATAGACGCGTGTTATCTCGGCCAGCATGCCACTACGTCGCTCAATGCGGCGAATGAAGTGGCCGTTGAGGCCTTTTTACGAGGGCAGATTCGTTTTACTGATATTGCTGTGATTAATGAAAAGGTATTGTCGACCGTGTGCGGGGCAAACAGTCCGTTACATTCCTATCACTTGGAAAGCCTACTCGAGCTAGATACAATGGCGCGCAGTCTGGCTAATCAACACTTGAAAGAGCGTATGTTATGAGTGGCATTTTATGGAACTTCGTTGCCTTTATTGTCGCCTTAGGCATTTTAGTCGCCGTCCATGAGTACGGGCATTTTTGGGTGGCAAGAAAGTGCGGCGTTAAAGTAGAAAAGTTTTCAATTGGCTTTGGACGAGCGATTTGGAAACGTATGGGTAAAGACGGAACGGAGTACAGTATTTCGGTTATTCCACTCGGTGGCTACGTCAAAATGCTCGATAGCCGAGTAGACGATATTCCCCGCGAGCAGTATCCATTCGCTTTTGATAAAAAATCATTATGGCAACGCACAGCGATTGTTGCTGCGGGGCCAGCTTTTAACTTTTTGTTCGCTCTTTTCGCTTACTGGTTGGTTTTTATTATTGGTGTACCTGCGGTCAAACCGGTGATTGGTGACGTCGCGCCATACTCGATTGCTGCAGAGGCCGGAGTAAAGCCTGGTATGGAAATTAAGGCCGTATCAGGCGTGAAGACGCTGGATTGGGAGTCAGTCAATATGGGATTAATTCGCCATATTGGTAACCAGAGCCTAACCTTGACCGTCGCTTCTCCAGATGACATTGGCATCGAGCAAATCAAGACTTTTGACCTAGCGTCATGGAACTTTAACCCAGAAACAGAGTCTGCTATGGGAGCGCTAGGATTTAAACCTTTTGTACCTGAAGTATCGACGGTATTAGCGACGATTTCTGCTGGTAGTGCTGGAGCTAAAGCGGGACTGCAAGTAGGCGATCGCTTAACGCACATTAACGGTCAAGCGGTTTCCTCTTGGCAACAGGCGGTGACAGAGATTCAGGCACATCCTAATCAAGCGTTAGAGATAGGGATTGAACGTGATCAGCAACGGTTAACGCTTACTTTGGTTCCTGATGCACGAAGCGTATCTGGACAAACGATAGGGTTTGCTGGTATCGCTCCGCAAATGGCTGAATGGCCGCCGGGGTATCGCTTTGAGTTACAGTTTGGCGTGATCGACTCGATCGGTAAAGCGTTTGCAAAGACAGGCCAAGTGATCGACTTAACCATCAGTATGCTGAAAAAGCTGATTGTCGGTGATGTGGGACTGAATAATCTTAGTGGGCCGATCTCTATTGCTAAAGGTGCAGGGACAACGGCTGATTATGGCTTAGTTTATTTTCTCGGTTTCTTGGCCTTGATCAGTATAAACTTGGGGATTATTAATTTGGTTCCTCTGCCAATGCTTGATGGTGGGCACTTACTGTTCTTCGCGATTGAAGCGGTGATTCGACGCCCTGTTCCGGAAAAAATACAAGAAATTGGCTATCGACTCGGAGGAGTGATCATTTTCTCCTTAATGGCGGTAGCGATATTTAACGATTTTACTCGCCTGTGATTGATTCGCATTAGGCAATGGTTGTAGTAAGGACTAACTAAAACAAATATGGCGATGAAAAAAATCCTGTTCGCGACACTGCTCGCAACAAGCGTATCCGTTAATGGTGCCGAAAATTTTGTAGTGCAGGACATTCAGATTCAAGGAGTGCAGCGAGTGGCTCTCGGGGCTGCGTTATTGAGAATGCCGGTGCGAATTGGCGATACCGTTGATTCTCAAGATGTTGCACAAATTATCCAAGCGTTGTATGCCTCGGGTAACTTTGAAAACGTGAAAGTTCTGCGCGATGGTTCCGCGTTGATCGTACAAGTTCAAGAGCGTCCAACCATTGCGAGTGTCTCTTTCTCTGGCAACAAAGCGATTAAACAAGAGCAACTGCAACAAAATCTTGAAGCTTCTGGTATTCGAGTTGGTGAGGCTTTGGATCGTACTAAACTGAGCAATATCGAAAAAGGCTTAGAAGATTTTTATTACAGCGTCGGTAAATATAACGCCAGCGTAAAAGCAGTGGTTACGCCCTTACCGCGCAATCGAGCGGATTTGAAGTTTATTTTTACCGAGGGTGTTTCGGCAAAAATTCAACAGATTAACTTTATCGGTAATGAAGTATTCAGTAATGAAGATCTTTTATCTCGCTTCAACCTGAATGTCGATCTATCGTGGTGGAACTTCCTCTCTGATGATAAGTATCAAAAGCAGGTACTAGCAGCAGATATTGAAGCACTACGTACTTTTTACTTGGACCGAGGCTATTTGAAGTTCCAAGTTGAATCGACCCACGTCTCTATCTCTCCAGATAAAAAAGGTGTCTACATCACCCTGAATTTGAATGAAGGTTTACCGTATACGGTAAAAGAGGTTCAATTTCGTGGCGAGTTGATTGGCAAAGAAGATGAGTTTAAGGCTCAGATTCCCTTTGAGTTAGGTGAGACTTATCAGGGCTCGGCGGTGACGCAATTGGAAGAAAGTGTCAAACGCGTCCTAGGTGAAGCCGGTTATGCCTATCCTCAAGTCCGGACCATTCCGGAGTTTGATGATGAAACCCAACAAGTTTCTCTCATCGTGCATGTTGAAGCCGGTAAACGTATTTATGTCCGTGATATTCGTTTTATCGGTAACAACGCCACTCGTGATGAAGTCCTACGCCGCGAAATGCGTCAAATGGAAGGCAGTGGGTTGAATTCGCGTGCGATTGATACCGGAAAAACGCGCTTAAATCGTTTGGGCTTTTTTGAAACTGTCGATGTGCAAACGGTACGTGTTCCTGGTTCAGACGATCAAGTTGATTTGGTCTATACCGTCAAAGAGGCTAACTCGGGAAGTATTAACTTTGGTGTTGGTTATGGTACCGAATCAGGGGTGAGTTTTACCGTAGGGTTAACCCAAGATAATTTCTTAGGAACCGGTAATCGCGTTGGTGTCACGGCAACCACTAACGACTATCAACAAAATATTACACTTGAATACCGTGATCCTTATTGGAACATTGATGGCGTCAGCCTTGGCGGCCGCGTTTTCTACAACAAGTTTGAAGCCTCAGAAGCAGGGATTGTCGATTATACCAACCAAAGTTATGGCACCAGTTTGACTTGGGGATTCCCGTTTGATGAACTCAATCGTTTTGAATTCGGTGTTGGCTATACCCATAACAAAATTGGTAATTTATCGCCGTACTTACAAGTTGAGCAGTTCCTGTGCAACTTAGGTGATTGTGACCCGAAAGAGTTGATCACCGATGATTTTGATGTCAACGTTGCTTGGACACGAAATAATCTTAACCGAGGTTTTTTCCCAACCGCAGGTAACCATCAGCGTGCGTTTGCTAAAATGACCACTCCGGGTTCCGATGCACAGTTTTTCAAGCTCCAATACGATGTGCGTCAGTACTTCCCATTAACCAGAAAACATGAGTTTACTCTGCTACTGCGTGGTCGTTTGGGTTATGGTAACGGTTATGGTCAAACGGACGGTAAAGATAACCTTTACCCATTTTATGAAAACTTCTATGCCGGTGGCTTTACTACCTTGCGAGGCTTTGGGTCTAACTCTGCCGGCCCTAAAGCAGTATATCGATACGAGACTAATAATGGTGTTGATGATACGACAAATGATTCGGTGGGGGGCAACGCCATCGCATTAGCGAGTATGGAATTGATCGTGCCGACGCCGTTTGCTTCTGATGAAGCGCGCAGTCAAGTTCGTACCAGCGTCTTTATTGATATGGCCAGTGTGTGGGATACTGAGTTTGATTATCGTTCTGCGGGAGCGAGTTATGGTAACCGTTATTATTATGATTATTCAGACCCGAGTAAATATCGCGCTTCATATGGGGTCGCTTTACAATGGATGTCTCCAATGGGGCCTCTGGTCTTCTCCCTTGCTAAACCCATTAAAAAATACGATGGTGATAACGAAGAGTTCTTCACTTTTACTATCGGACGAACCTTCTAAATAGAGGAAAGTATGTTAAAAAATACCGTTAAAGCGGCCAGTGTTAGCCTGATTATTCTTAGTTCTGCTTTTTTTGCCAACGCTGCTGAGGCTGCGCAAAAAGTAGGCTTTATTAACACCGCACAAGTATTTCAAGCGTTACCACAACGTGAAGTGGTTTTGCAGAAAATGCAGGACGAGTTTAAAGACAAAGCTGCAGAGCTACAAAGTCTTCAAGCTCAAGCCAAGACGAAAATTGAAAAATTAAGACGTGATGCTGAGCTGATGAGCCAAGATGACGTTGAAAAATTGCGTATGGAAATTGGGCAGTTGGATAATATGTACCAGATGAAAGCCCAAGCTCTGGAACGGGCTTCTGCACGTCGTGAAGCAGAAGAAAAACAAAAATTGTTTAAAATTATCCAAGACGCTGTACAAAAAGTCGCGGAAAAAGAAGGTTATGACTTGATTGTTGATGTTAGCGCTATGCAATACGGCAAACCACAGTACAATATTTCTGAGCAAGTAATTAAAGCAATTAAATAATATTCGATGACTATGATGACTCTAACTTTAGCCGATTTGGCAACCATAACCGGCGGCACCCTATACGGTGATGCTAACGTGAAAGTAAGCGCGGTCGCGCCAATGGATAGGGCCAAGGAAGGGGATGTCACCTTTCTTTCTAATACTAAATACGCTAAACACCTTAAGTTGTGCCAAGCGTCAGTAGTGATGGTGAAAGAGTCGGAACGAGAGTTGTGCCCATCGAATGTATTAGTGGTCGCTGACCCTTATATTGCCTTTGCTAAGGTAGCTCAGGCATTAGATAAAACACCCAAACCAGCGTTGGTCGGGATTGCACCAAGTGCGGTTGTCGCGACAGATGCCCAACTGGGTCAGAATGTAGCGATTGGTGCTAACGCAGTCATTGAATCGGGAGTGGTTCTTGGTGATAACGCGGTGGTCGGCGCTGGATGCTTTATTGGTCATAACGCACGATTAGGTCATAACACTAAGCTGTGGGCGAATGTCACCGTTTACCATGGCGTACAGATTGGTGATGATTGTTTGATTCAATCTGGTACCGTGATCGGATCTGACGGTTTTGGCTATGCCAATGAACGTGGCGAATGGGTAAAAATCCCTCAAATGGGCACGGTACGGATTGGCAACCGCGTTGAAATTGGTGCCTCGACAACCATTGATCGTGGCGCGTTAGATGATACCGTGATTGAAGATAATGTGATCATGGATAATCAATTGCAAATTGCGCATAACGTACACATCGGATATGGCACCGCGATTGCTGGTGGTACAGTGATTGCTGGCAGTACTCATATTGGTAAATACTGCATTATTGGCGGGGCGACGGTCATTAATGGTCACATTACCATTGCTGATGGGGTCACCATTACCGGCATGGGCATGGTGATGCGCAGCATTGAAGAGAAAGGTATGTATTCATCCGGTATTCCGCTGCAGCCGAATAAAGAGTGGCGTAAAACCGCCGCACGGGTGCATCGGATTGATGAGATGAACAAGCGATTAAAAGCCTTAGAAAAAAAACTGGAGCAAATCACTCATTCATAATGGACTGATTTGCTAAAAAGGCTCGCCGTACGCGGGTCTTTTTTATCTCTATCTCTTGTTTGTTAATGGTTGGTATCGCGTGTCGGCGACGCTAGTTTGGTGTTTTGTGACTAGAACCTTAGTCAGATTGATTAACCTGCTGCCTGCCACTCTCCGCGGTTTGAGTATATAATACAAGCCAACTTATTTGCTCTGCTCTGGATCTGTTTTCGTGATGCTTTAAGCAGCGACAGTTTTCCCTGTCTTTGAGAGCGGGGTATCGCATTTAATCTATTTATTGATAGGAATATGACTTTGACTACTGAAAAGAAAATGATGAATATCACTGAAATTCAGAGCCTGCTTCCGCACCGTTATCCTTTTTTATTGATCGATCGTGTGACTGATTATGAAGAAGGTAAATACCTTGTTGGGCTAAAGAATGTTTCGGTGAATGAACCTCAGTTTACTGGTCATTTCCCTCAGTTGCCGGTTTTCCCTGGCGTGCTTATTTTAGAAGCCATGGCTCAAGCGACTGGGTTGTTGGCATTTAAAACTTTCGGTGCACCAAAAGAAAACGAGCTGTACTATTTTGCAAGTATTGATAATGCAAAGTTTCGTAAACCAGTTGGCCCTGGCGATCAATTAATGATTGAAGTGGAATTTATCAAAGAGCGCCGAGGCATTGCTCTTTTTAACGGAGTGGCAAAAGTCGATGGTGACGTAGTTTGCTCCGCGGTTCTAAAATGTGCACGCAGAGAGTTTTAATATGATTCATCCAACGGCACAAATCCACCCAACCACGGTGGTCGAAGACGGCGCAGTGATTGGCGCAAATGTTAAGATTGGTCCATTTTGTTATGTTGATGGCAAAGTGGAGATTGGTGACGGCACTGAGCTGTTATCGCACGTTGTTGTCAAAGGGCCAACTAAGCTTGGTAAAGACAACCGCATCTTCCAATTCGCCTCAATTGGTGAAGCCTGTCAGGATCTAAAATACGCGGGTGAAGATACTCAACTGATTGTTGGTGATCGCAATACCATTCGTGAAAGTGTCACTATGCATCGTGGTACCGTGCAAGATAAAGGCATCACCATTGTTGGCAGTGATAACTTATTTATGATTAATGCACACGTTGCTCATGATTGTGTGATTGGTGATCGCTGTATTTTTGCCAATAACGCAACCTTAGCTGGGCATGTCAAAGTGGGCAATCAAGCCATCATTGGTGGTATGTCAGCCATTCATCAATTCTGCCACATTGGCGATCATTGTATGCTGGGCGGTGGATCGATCGTTGTACAAGATGTGCCTCCTTTTGTCATGGCGCAAGGTAACCACTGTGCCCCTTTTGGCATTAATGTTGAAGGCTTAAAGCGTCGTGGTTTTGAGAAAGCGGAAATACATGCGATTCGCCGTGCTTATAAGGCGTTGTATCGTAATGGACTCACTTTGGAAGAAGCTAAAGTGGAAATCGCTAAAGAAGCGGCAAGTTTCCCTGCGGTCCAACGTTTTCTTGATTTCTTAGCTAACTCGGCTCGCGGTATCATCCGTTAGTTTTAGACTTGGCGTTAGACAAAAGATCGCCATTTATCGGCGATCTTTTGCATTTTATGGCGATTACCTATCAAGAGGCATTGAGAAATGGAACAACAACCTTTACGTATTGGTATTGTTGCGGGTGAATTGTCGGGGGATACCCTCGGTGAAGGCTTTATTAAAGCGATCAAAACCCGTTATCCTAATGCTGAATTTGTCGGGATTGGCGGCCCGAAAATGATTGATCAAGGCTGCCATTCTCTGTTTGATATGGAAGAATTAGCCGTCATGGGCTTGGTGGAAGTGCTAGGACGGTTGCCTCGTTTGCTCAAAGTTAAAGCCGAGTTGGTACAGCATTTTACGCAAAATCCACCGGATGTCTTTATCGGAATTGATGCGCCGGATTTTAATTTACGCCTGGAGCGAGATTTAAAGCAAGCGGGAATTAAAACGGTGCATTATGTCAGCCCTTCAGTATGGGCTTGGCGTCAGAAGCGAATTTTTAAAATTGCCGCGGCAACGGATCTCGTGCTCGCTTTTTTACCGTTTGAAAAAGCGTTTTATGATCGGTTTAACGTACCGTGTGAGTTTATTGGCCATACTTTAGCTGATGCTTTACCACTTCAGCCAGATAAGCAAGCCGCTCAGCGTTTATTAGGGTTAGATGAGAAAAAGCGCTGGCTTGCGGTGTTGCCCGGTAGCCGTAGTGGCGAAATGAAGCTACTGGCTCAGCCGTTTATTGAAACGTGCCAACGACTGCATCAAACCTACCCAGAGTTAGGATTTGTCGTCGCGCTGGTTAACTCACAGCGGCGCGAGCAGTTTGAAGCGGTTTGGCAGCAAGTAGCCCCAGAGTTGGATTTTACCTTAATCGATGATACCGCTCGTGATGTGATTACGGCATCGGATGTGGTCATGCTGGCTTCTGGCACCGTCGCATTGGAGTGCATGTTACTCAAACGGCCGATGGTGGTCGGTTATAAAGTCAATGCGATTACCGCTTTTTTAGCGAGACGATTAGTTAAAATACCTTATGTTTCGCTGCCGAATATTTTAGCAGGGCAAGAGCTGGTGAAAGAGTTTATACAACAAGAGTGCAGTGTTGATAACCTGTATCACGAGTTAACTCGATTATTGCAAAGCGATAACCAAGCATTATTAGATAAATTTACAGAGATGCATCATTGGATCCGCAAAGATGCGGATCAACAAGCCGCGCAAGCGGTACTGACATTAATAGGAAAATAACCGCGTGACCATAAAAGCCAATAACGATCTGCCCCCTTTTATTCTTCCGACTGGCTATCACTGGATTGCAGGGGTCGATGAAGTTGGACGTGGGCCGCTGGTTGGGGATGTGGTCACTGCTGCGGTGATTTTAGACCCAGCGCAACCGATTAACGGTTTGAATGACTCTAAAAAATTGTCAGAAAAGAAACGCCTTGCGTTACTACCAGAAATTCAAGCGAAAGCGTTAGCATGGTCAGTAGGTCGCTGCTCACCAAGTGAAATTGATCAACTGAATATTTTTCAAGCGACGATGCTCGCCATGCAGCGTGCCGTAGCGGACTTAGCCATTCAACCTGATTTAGTCTTGGTCGACGGTAATAAAGTGCCTAAGTTGCCGATGGCCGCTGAAGCCGTGGTGAAGGGCGACTTACGAGTCGCGCAGATCAGCGCGGCCTCGATCATTGCTAAGGTCGTGCGCGATCAAGAGATGGCCGAACTCGATCTGCTTTACCCGCAGTTTGGTTTTGCGCAGCATAAGGGCTACCCGACCAAAGCGCATTTTGCCGCCATCGAGCAGCATGGCGTGATCGATCAGCATCGGCGCAGTTTTTCCCCCGTCAAGCGTGCATTGGGTTTATAGCGTCAGGTTTCCCCTGATGGTTTTATGCGCTTGCGGTTTAACGTAGAATAGCGCTATTGCACGATCTAGCCCCTTCGAAACACCTAGGATTCAATTGAATGTCAGACCCAAAGTTTATCCACTTACGTGTGCATAGTGATTACTCCATGGTGGACGGTTTGTCCAAAGTCCCCCCTCTGGTTAAGCAAGTGGCGGCGATGGGGATGCCAGCCATGGCCCTGACCGATTTTACAAACTTATGTGGATTGGTGAAATTTTATGGCACCGCGCATAGTTGCGGGATTAAGCCGATTATTGGTGCTGATTTTACGCTTCGTTCCGATGAGTTTGCTGATGAACTGACCAAAATCACTATTTTAGCCAAAAATAATATTGGTTATAAAAATCTCACCTTATTGATTTCAGAAGCGTATTTGCGCGGTCATGTTCAGCATCAACCAGTGATTGATAAACAGTGGTTGGTGAAACACGCCGAAGGTTTGATCATACTTTCTGGTGGTAAAAATGGTGAAATCGGCCGAGCGTTATTAAAAGGCAACCAAGCGTTAGCGGAAAAGTGCGTAGAGTTTTATCAAACGTATTTCGCCGATCATTTCTATTTAGAGCTGGTGCGCACAGGGCGAGCGGATGAAGAGAGCTATTTACATTTTGCTCTCGACTTAGCAGAACAAACGCAATTACCGGTTGTGGCGACCAATGAAGTGGTTTTCTTAAACGCAGAGCAGTTTGATGCCCATGAAATTCGCGTTGCTATTCACGATGGTTATACTTTAGAGGATCCAAGACGACCTAAAAATTACAGCCCTCAGCAATATTTACGCACCGAGCAAGAGATGTGTGAGCTGTTTGCGGATATTCCGCAAGCGCTAGAAAATAGTGTTGAAATTGCTAAACGTTGTAATGTGACCGTGCGTTTAGGTGAGTATTTCCTACCTAATTTTCCGACGGGCGGGTTAGCAATTGAAGAATTTTTGGTCGTGAAATCCAAACAAGGATTAGAGGAGCGCCTAGAATTTTTGTTCCCCGATCCACAAGTTCGTGCCGAGCGTCGCCCTGAATACGATGAACGTTTGGATATTGAGCTACAAGTGATCAACCAGATGGGATTCCCGGGTTACTTTTTGATCGTTATGGAGTTTATTCAATGGTCAAAAGATAATGATATACCAGTGGGTCCTGGTCGTGGGTCTGGTGCCGGTTCTTTGGTGGCTTATGCGCTGAAAATTACTGATCTTGATCCCCTTGAATATGACCTACTGTTTGAGCGCTTTCTTAACCCAGAGCGGGTCTCGATGCCTGACTTTGATGTCGACTTTTGTATGGATAAGCGAGATCAGGTGATTGATCACGTGGCTGAATTATACGGTCGTGATGCGGTATCCCAGATCATTACTTTTGGTACCATGGCGGCAAAAGCGGTGATTCGTGACGTCGGGCGGGTATTGGGGCATCCTTTCGGATTTGTTGATCGTATTTCTAAGTTGATCCCACCCGATCCCGGCATGACGCTCGAAAAAGCCTTTAAAGCGGAGCCAGCGCTGCAAGAGTTGTATGACACCGATGAAGAAGTCAAAGAGCTGATCGATAAGTGTCGTATTCTTGAAGGATGTACTCGAAATGCCGGTAAACATGCCGGCGGCGTGGTGATTTCTCCGACCACGATCACCGATTTTGCGCCGCTGTATTGCGATGCAGAAGGTCATCATCCGGTTACTCAATTTGATAAAAACGATGTTGAATACGCCGGATTAGTGAAATTCGACTTCTTAGGTCTGCGCACGTTAACCATCATTGATTGGGCATTGGGTTTAATTAATCCGCGCCGTACCGCTCTTGGTGAGGAGCCGTTGCGAATTGAAGCGATTCCACTGCAAGATGAAGCTTCATTCCGATTACTACAAAAATCTGAAACGACCGCCGTATTCCAGCTGGAATCGCGCGGAATGAAAGAGCTTATCAAACGTTTAAAACCGGACTGTTTTGAAGATATTATCGCCTTGGTGGCGCTATTTCGTCCTGGGCCTTTGCAGTCAGGTATGGTGGATAACTTTATTGACCGTAAACATGGCCGTGAAGTGATCTCTTATCCAGATGAAAAATGGCAACATGAGTCATTAAAAGAAATTTTAGAACCGACTTACGGCATCATCCTCTATCAAGAGCAGGTCATGCAGATTGCTCAGGTGCTAGCAGGTTATACCTTAGGCGGTGCAGATATGCTGCGCCGTGCGATGGGTAAGAAAAAACCGGAAGAGATGGCTAAACAGCGTGCCATATTTAAAGAAGGGGCTGAAAACAACGGTGTTGATGGCGAGTTGGCGATGAAAATCTTTGACTTGGTAGAGAAATTTGCCGGTTATGGATTTAACAAGTCCCACTCTGCGGCCTATGCTTTAGTGTCTTATCAAACCTTATGGTTAAAAACCCATTATCCTGCTGAATTTATGGCGGCGGTGATGACCGCAGATATGGATAACACCGAGAAAGTGGTTGGTTTGGTGGATGAGTGCCAACGTATGGGCTTAACCGTATTGCCGCCTGACATTAACTCTGGTTTATACCGTTTTAATGTTGATGAGAACGGGGCGATTGTGTACGGTATCGGGGCGATCAAAGGCGTTGGTGAAGGGCCTATCGAAGCGATTTTAGACTCGCGCAGTAAAAACGGCTATTTTAAAGACTTGTTTGATTTTTGTGCGCGAATCGACCTTAAAAAAGTCAATAAACGGGTGATTGAGAAATTGATCCTTGCGGGAGCATTGGATAGGTTAGGCCCCCATCGTGCGGCGATGATGGCCTCGTTGGACGATGCAGTAAAAGCGGCCAGTCAACATCATCAAGCGGAGGCCTTTGGCCAAGCGGATATGTTTGGTGTTTTGACCGATGCTCCCGAAGAGGTTGAGCAAAAGTATACTCAAGTTCCTCCTTGGCCGGAAAAGGTCTGGCTTGAAGGGGAGCGAGAAACATTAGGGTTATACTTAACGGGTCACCCAATTAACCAGTATTTAAAAGAATTACCTAAATACACCAGTTGTCGCTTAAATGAAGCCACGCCGACACGGCGTGATCAATCGTTAACATTAGCGGGTTTGGTGATTGCCGCTCGAGTGATGACCACCAAGCGCGGAAGCCGGATTGGCTTAATGACTTTAGATGATCGCTCTGGACGTATTGAGGTCATGCTTTATTCTGATGCCTTAGATAGGTATGCAGAATTGTTAGAAAAAGATAGAATTCTGGTGATTTCCGGACAGGTCAGCTTTGATGACTTCAACGGTGGCCTTAAAATGTCTGCGCGCGAAGTCATGGACTTGGGTAGCGCGCGTGAAAAATATGCCCGTGGTTTATCGGTATCGATTGCACAATCGCAAATCGATGAGCAATTTTTTGAGCGCTTTAGTCAAATCTTAGAGCCTCACCGAGCAGGGACTGTTCCTGTCAATGTATACTATCAACGCTCAGATGCGAGGGCGCGTTTAACGTTGGGTACGGAATGGCGGGTAACGCCGAGTGATACATTGCTAGATGAATTACAACAGTTACTTGGTAAAGACCAAGTAGAACTCGAATTTAACTAAATTCAGCTGCGCAATTGACGAGCTGAGTAAAAAAGGATCGGTAGATGAGCCTAAATTTTTTAGATTTTGAAAAACCTATTGTCGAGCTTGAAGCGAAAATTCAGGCGCTACGCGATGTCTCTCGTCATGGTGCAAGTTCTTCGGTTGATCTTGAAAAAGAGATCGAACAATTAGAGAAGAAAAGTTTAGAACTAAAAAAGAAAATTTTTGGTGATTTAGGCGCATGGCAAGTTGCTCAATTTGCACGCCATCCTCAGCGTCCTTATACCCTTGATTATGTCAATCATATCTTTACTGAATTCGATGAGTTGGCGGGTGACAGAGCCTTTGCCGATGACAAAGCTATTGTCGGGGGTATTGCCCGTTTGGATGATCAACCTGTGATGATCATTGGCCATCAAAAAGGTCGTGAAACACGCGAAAAAGTCAGACGTAACTTTGGTATGCCAAAGCCAGAAGGTTATCGTAAAGCGCTGCGTTTAATGGAAATGGCAGAGCGTTTCAATATGCCTATCATCACCTTTATTGATACGGCGGGTGCTTACCCAGGCGTTGGGGCTGAGGAGCGTGGCCAGTCAGAAGCGATTGCGACTAACTTGAAAGTGATGTCGGGTTTAAAAGTACCGATCATTTGTAACGTTGTTGGTGAAGGTGGCTCTGGTGGTGCGTTAGCCATCGGCGTTGGTGATTATGTGAATATGCTACAGTATTCAACCTATTCGGTTATTTCTCCTGAAGGGTGCGCTTCAATTTTATGGCGCGATTCTGATAAAGCGCCGCAAGCGGCTGATGCGATGGGATTAACCGCCCCTCGCTTAAAAGAATTAGCTTTGATTGATGAAGTGGTTGAAGAGCCTCTTGGCGGAGCACATCGTAATCCTCTGCAAATGGCCAATAACCTGAAAGCCACTTTGCTTCGCCAGCTCGCCGATCTACAAGGTTTAGAGCATGATGCTTTGTTAGCTCGTCGTTATCAGCGTTTGATGAGCTATGGTTACTGCTAAGCAATCAGGCTGATTGCTGTGGCAAAACGTTTAGTTATCTGCCATTGAATTGAAAGGGCTGGAGAGAATCCAGCCCTTTTGCTTTGATGTCTCTAGCGATACACTGAGGATTATTTATCTCGACCTAAGAAGATCAGTATGGATTTGTACCAGCATTTTTCTTATCAACTGCAAGCCCATGATACAAAAGACTTGGTTTTGGCACTCAGTGGTGGTGTCGACTCACGAGTGCTGCTGCATTTACTGGCCCAATATCGGGACCAGAATGCGGTTAACGTGCGTGCGGTGCATGTCCATCATGGATTGAGTCGTAATGCCGATCATTGGGTTGAGCAATGCCGAACTTGGTGTAATCAAAGCCATATCTCCTTTGATGTTGAATACGTCGCACTTGAGCGCGATAGCGGCGAAAGTATTGAAAAATTAGCACGCGATGCACGTTATCGGGTATTAGCACAATACGTGACTCAGCAAGACACCTTGCTATTGGGTCATCATGCTGATGATCAACTAGAGACTTTTCTCTTGGCTTTGAAGCGAGGGAGTGGCCCTAAGGGATTATCGGCTATGGCTGCCTGTGCTTCCTTTAGTCAGGGGCAATTACTTCGGCCACTGTTAGCCGTCACTCGACAACAGATTGAGCAGTTTGCCCAATGTCATCAATTATCGTCAGTCAATGATGAAAGCAATGCCGATTTACGCTATGACCGTAACTTTTTACGGCATCAAGTTGCGCCAATCCTTACTCAGCGTTGGCCCTCTTTTCGTCAGGCGGTGCAACGCAGTGCCGAATTATGTGCTGAACAAGAAACGTTAATTGAAGAGTTGCTGGCGGAAAAACTGGCGAATATGATTAACTCGGATGGTGCGTTATCGATTCAAGGACTAAAAGAGTGTAGCGATGCCATGCGGCGACAACTGATCCGCGCGTGGCTAGCCAAGCAGCAGCGTGTGCTACCCAGTCGTCAGCATACCGAGATGATCTGGAATCAAGTGGCGCTGGCAGAGGCGGGCGCTAACCCGATTTTACATCTCAAAGCGTATGATATTCGTCGTTTTAATGATCTTCTTTTTTGTGTTACTTCCGTTGCCGATATCAGTGAGTGGCGGCAAAAGATCCGCTTAGATACACCACTCGTACTACCCGATCAGCTTGGTAAGTTAACCTTGTCGTTAGATCGACAAGGTAATATCCGTTTGCCGGAGGAGCCTGAGGCTTTGCAAGTGATCTTTGATCCGACAGGATTAAGCGCTTGCCCAGTGGGGCGGGCTGGCTCTCGGAAACTGAAAAAGCTGTTTCAAGAATACGCGATTCCTAGTTGGCAACGGCGTCGTATGCCGATTTTACTCGAGCACGATAGGGTCGTCGCTATCGCCGATTTATTTGTTGACCGTGATTTTTCAGGGCAAGAGTGCCGGCTTTTGTGGGATAAGTCGTCGATCACGGCTTTGGATGGAAATGAGCGCAAGCAGGGTAATGCTTAGGCTTTGTATTGATTGTTACCCATCGCTAACCGATAATACGCATCATAAGTTAAAGGCATTCAAGATTGCGTTTGGATTACCCCAATAATACTCTGATAACGAAACCGTGTAAGGGATGAACATGAAGAAAATTGAAGCGATTATCAAACCATTTAAATTGGATGATGTCCGTGAAGCGCTGGCTGAAGTCGGGATAACCGGCATGACGGTCTCTGAAGTGAAAGGATTTGGTCGCCAGAAAGGACATACCGAGCTCTATCGCGGTGCGGAATATATGGTGGATTTTTTACCAAAAGTGAAATTAGAAATTGTCGTCAGTGAAGAAATGGCGGATCAATGTGTTGATACCATCATTGAAACGGCGCAAACCGGCAAAATCGGTGATGGTAAAATCTTCGTCAGTGATATTCAACGAGTGGTGCGTATCCGTACTGGTGAAGAAGATGAAGATGCGATCTAATCATTGTTTGATGAGATCGTAAAGACGGTTTTCGCTTCTTAGGTGTCAGATGATAAGAAGTGAAAGCGTTAGTTTTTTATGCTGGTGAGTCTAATGAAAAAACGCTACCTTTTACTTTTACCAGTTATTATAACGCTTACGGTCACGATTATTTTTCATCTTATATTCTCTATTTCTAAACAGCCACAACTGCTCACCTTAGGTCAAGATACACTAGGGAGAGATTTAGTCTGCTATCAGAACCCTGACGCAGAACCGATTGATAATGACGGTCAATTAACGGTATTGGTGTGGAATATCTACAAACAAAACCGTGACAATTGGGCAAGTGAATTGACCCGATACAGTGAGCATGCTCAGTTACTTTTATTGCAAGAAGCGAATATGACTGCCGCGCTACGCCAGTGGATCAGTCAACAAGCTTGGGACGGGGCTTATGTGGATGCGTTTCGCGTCTTTGGCGCTTCTTCTGGGGTTCTCAACCTTAGCTATCGTATGCCTCGCTTAGCCTGTGCTTATACTCAACTAGAACCTTGGTTACGTTTACCTAAATCGGGTATTTTTGCTCATTATGCGCTGAGTAATGGCCAAACCTTAGCTGTAGTTAATTTGCATGCGGTTAATTTTACCTATGGACAAAAAGCCTATCGTGAGCAACTTGAATCTCTGCTTAGTGCGTTAAGAAAACACAATGGGCCGATGATTGTCGCCGGAGATTTTAATAGCTGGAATAAACAGCGAGCCCGATTTTTAAAGTCAGCACTGTTGTCACTGCAAATGAAAGAAGTCGAATTTACTCCCGATCAACGGTTAAGATTTATGACGGGGTTACCTCTGGATCATGTGTTCTATAAAAGATTAACCTTAGAGCAAGCCCAAGCGCCAGAATCCGATGCTTCTGATCATAATCCAATGTTGGTGTCTTTTCGTTTATAGGCCTTGATTAATAGATATTGTAAGCCGTAATACAGCTTGCTTGTACCTCGCAGTGTCAGCCTGTTGATTGTAGCTTGGTTATGGTTGGATTATTGATACTCAGTATTCGATAGCACATTTTTACCAAACCAATGGTGAATCAGATCTTGTAATGCCTGTAAGGAAGTCGGTTTTTCTAGGCGGCCATCCATCAATAGACTGATCATTTTGAGCTCATGGTTCCCTGATTCTCCCGATAGTGCAATGATCGGAATGGCGGGGAAATGTGCTTTGATGATTTTACTCGCTTCAAACCCATTCATGACTGGCATCTGGATATCCATCAAAATCAAATCGATAGAATGAGTTTTAACGATATTTACCGCACTCTCGCCGTTGTTTGCTTGTAAGCTACTAATGCCAAGTTGATCTAGGTACAGTTTAACCAACGTACGCTGTATTTCTTTATCATCAACAATGAGTACGGTGGGCGTTGAATTATGGCTTGATAATGAATTAACAACCGGTGAGGGAAAGTAGTTATCTTCCGTAGCGGTTTGATTCGATGGCCAATCGTCGAAATAAGGGGTACGAAGCGAGTCTGCTTGTGGGGCATTGGGTACAATAGGAAAGGATAGGTGGAATTCGGTAAATTCCCCCAGCCTAGACTTGCATTCAATTCGGCCGCCAAAGGAGCGCATAACACGTTGACAATAACCGAGCCCTAAACCGCTGCCTCCACTTTTTTGATAAGAGAAGAAATCATCGAAGATCTTATCAGCAATAGTCTCATCAATCCCTGGACCGGTATCTTTGAATATCAATATGTTTTCATAAGTACCCGTTTGGGTTGTGATCTTAATTTGGCTGTTGGGATAAGAGTCGAAATAATAGATAGCATTACGAATGAGATTGAAAATGACAAAATTAAATAAGGTTTCATTGAGCTTAACAACAAAGTCATCTTGTTGTGGTAAATGAATTCGCTCAACGACTTTTTCGTTCTCAAAACCGTACTGACTGACAGCCTGATCGACCGCTTTATGAATAGAGGTCATCGTAACGGGTTCGTGTTCTGGTGAACTATCGCTTACTTCACGTAAGATAATATCAATTAATTGACGCCCACGTTGAATGGCAGCTTGGCCGCTCTCAATATCTTGCTTTATTTGCTGGGCTGGTGCTTGATGTTCAACGTGTTTTTTTAACATTTCAAAACACAACTGAACTTGAGACAGTGGATTACGCATTTCGTGAGCAATCGAATTGGCCAGTGCTCGGCTTTGATGGATACGGCGATCTGCCTCAATAATACTTTGTATTCGGGTTAGCAAGGTTTGAAGAGCCGAGATTTCTTCATGAGAAAACATCTGATTGTTGATTTTGTGTGGCGATATCAATAAATGCGTCACCGATTTTCCGTGGCCGAATAGTGGCATCACTAATGCGGTATTGTTGGCGCTCATCTTGTCATAAAGTGCTTTGACTGAGCTTTTTTCAGTGACTTTATTATCCAGTTTTTCAAACAGTTCATCAAAAACCAGAGCCGTTTGTTTAGAGGAAAGGTAACGTGCGTAAACGGCTTCGCTGTGATTACTGCTCACGAGGCGCAGCTTATCACTCGGTATTTGTAGTAACTCACCTAAACGGCGCATCGCATCATCGATGGATAACTTGAAGTCTTCCTCCAAAGCGAGAATTTGTTCAACGGGAGTTTGTCGATTGCCGTAAATCAGTAACGCGGCATAACGACTCACGTTTTTATAGAGTGGAGCCCAAGTCACACCGATCAGTGCACAAAATGGGATAACAAACAGCCACTGACTGTTGTCGGTAAGAAGCATGAAGACCATGCCTAAAGGGATAGTTAACACGCCACACACCATCAGGGTATTGAGGCATAGATAAGCAAGATATTCCACACTGTAGAAGCGTGATGTCAATAGGGCATAACCCACGAATAACATTTCACTGATCGAGAGTGCTGGTGGTAGCCAAGTGAGTGAAAAATCTTGAAGAAAAAAGGTGAGCCCGACTTGGATTGCGAGCGTTGAAAGCATATATACCAAGATACCTGCGATCATATAGTTAGTTTTGGCTAGTGTTAGTTTACTGCTATTGGTTCGCATTGCGACCAAGTTGAATAATGTTAGTATCACTGAACACAGCATGGCACCAAAGAAGTATGGCGTATGTGGTCCAAACTCAATAATAAACTCGCTCGGCCCTACGATATCCACATGCTTTACCGTAAGATTAGATTGTGAATTAATGATTATCGAATACGCCGCTATAGTAATAAATATTAGTCGTTGCCAAAGATATATTGTGCCTTTTCTTTGTTCGGCGGAGAGCTGACATGAGAAGTAATAGGCAAAAACAAAAGCTAGTGATGCACTAATATTAGCAAGTTCCGCCATAAAGATTGCTCTATCTGTACCAAACTTGACGAGCCAATTAGTATGAAAATAAGTATTACTGACAATCCAAGCAATAATACAGCAGGAATAGGCGATGTAAGAGGCGTGATATGTTCCCCAAATCATCTTGCTTTTTTGTTTAAGTCGATAGTAATAGTAGGTTAGCCAGACCACTACAACTGCTATGGTTGCAAGAAGGGTTATTGTTTTGGCATAGAGAATTGTACCTAAGTTAGCATCAAACATACTCTTCCTTTTCTACTGAATCGAGCTTCCTACTTTGACGAACCGCATACTTATAGTCGAGAAAATAGATATGATTAAATACTTTATTAATTATTTCAATATTCCAAAAGCAACGGTAAGTTTTTATTCCATTATTATTTAAGTCGCAATATCCAAAATAAAAATACGCATTTTGTTCAATAGATTGATAAAAGTTTAGAATAAAAGGTTGAGCGGTAGCGAATAAACTAACTTTGTACCCAGCTAGGCACAATAGTCTAATGATTTCTTTTTGAGCAAGATAGACAAAATAGAGCTTCTGCTTAGCATTTCCACTTACTGTGAAACGCAGCACTTCACAGACCCTATTTTTAGCGGATAATCGTAACCTAAATTGCCGATCGAATTCTGGCAGAGAGTCGCATTTTGACAGCGCTGGTTGGAAAATTGGCAAAGATGATAAAACATCATAACCCTGTGTGGGTAAACAGAACTGCCACTGTGGATTACTAAACTGCGGTGCATAACTGAGCCAAGTCTGATTCGATGCCCAATCTTGCACTAACATTGAAGCGACTAGGACGGGAACCTTGCCATTATTAGGGTATTTGAGCAACACAAAGTGTTTACCCATTTGTGATAATGACAAGAGGGGCAGCATCTCGTACCACTTTTCACCTTGGATAAACAGCTCAAGATTGCTTAAAGTGATGGCCTCTTTGATGAGCATTTTTTGCGGGTGACTAGGCGTAGTGACTAGAAGATCGGAATTTTCTATGTTATCGATCAATAAGCCATAGTAAGCCTGATCTTCCAGTGGTAGCTCAATCTCACCGGCGGCAGTATCAATGACGGAGTTCGCTTTGATGGTGGCTATCTCACATTCACACCAAAAGTCCAGCCAATGTGAATAACACTCGCCGACGATTTGCTCAAGTAGTGCTATCTCTTCAGATAAGGTGCTTGGATAATTCTGAATGAGTTCGCGATAGTCGATCAGCTCAAATAATACAGAGAAACTTGTATTGTGATGTTCAGGGAAAAGATCGACTAATTGTTGTTTACGGTAGTCTGTCACTGAGAGGAAAAGGTCAGTACGCTGTTGCGATGGATAGGTGTTGATCACTAACGCGATGAGCATTTGCTGTTTTTGGTCGACCGGAAGAGTGCTCGTCAACAGTGAGCGTAAAGATGAGATTAGTTGCATCGAGTGAACCTAGCCTAGATTATTTTATTTTTATTGATAATAACACCAGTAGATTAAGTTCTTTAGTTATAACATACTAATGGCATATTCAATCCAGTCTACTACTTGCGTTGACTGTTCACAACTTAGTATAAAATGAGTCATGATTAAAATGAGATACTCAACCTGAATGGAGAGGCTTTGCGTGATTAGCGATCGGGAAAGGATGCTTAAGTTCTTCTCTAATCCCTTAATCAATCTGCGCTTAGGAATGATAAACTCAACACCTACCTATTTTGATTTGCTTGGATAAGCCACTATGCCGTCAAATTTACCTAAATCGTTTAGCCGTCCATTTTTAAAAATGTTTCATCTACTGGAAGCGGTACTACTTATTGCTATTACTTTGGCAACGGTATATGCAATTGGACACGAGTTCATACATGTTTTTGTTGAAAAACAAGTATTACTGACCGATATTCTGTTGATGTTTATTTATCTCGAAGTGTTGGCGATGGTGCAGCAATTTGTGGTTAATGGCAAAATTCCTGTGCGTTATCCTATCTACATCGCGATGATGGCCATCGCCCGCTATATTACCCTCGGTATGAAAGATTTGGATGCAGTCCCCGTTGTTTGGCTCTCTTTCGCGGCATTTATTTTAGCGGCAGCGACGCTGCTCATTCGTGCAGGACATCACTATTGGCCGTACGTTGATAGGCATACTCAAGATAAAGACGAGTAGTTAATTTAGCACAGCTGATGAGAAAGTTATCGATACTCGAAGTAGGCTGGTTGACACCAAGGTTTCTATTTTGGGGTCAATCATCACAAGGTAAGTGTTTGTCTTTTTAATCAACAAAAAAAGAGTGATACGTTACGTATCACTCTCCGAACCCATTCACACGCTTACTTGCGTTACATCCACGTACAGTTTTAAGCGTTGTCCCGGTTGTAGATATCGTTGATTAGCAAGCTCATTCCACTTGACGATATCTTGGGTGTTGACTTTAAAACGCGAAGCGATATCGCTTAAGGTATCGCCACTGCGTACTTGATAAAACACGGTGCGAATAATTGCGCCTTCACTACTTTGTTTCCAAATGACCAGTTGTTGACCGACTCGTAGCGTATCTTGCGGGCTCATCGCATTCCAACGCGCCAAAGCTTGGTAAGAGACATTGTGCGCGCAAGCAATGGTCCATAGGCTTTCCCCACTGCGTACGGTGTGGTTAAGTTGGTATTGACCTCGTGCTAACGACTGTGTTCTTGCTAGGCGATTATTAGCACTTAATGCATAAGCCTCTTCATCGGTGACAGAGGTTGGGATCATTAAATGTTGTCCGACACGAATGGTATGGCTAGTGAGGTTATTAGCGGTTTGAATGATTTGCGTGGTGGTATTATGCCGCTGAGCAATCACACTCAAGCTATCGCCGGCTTGTACTTGATAGCGAACCAACTTCATCCCTTGACCACGGTTTGATTCAACTTGTTCACTAAACTCATCGACTCTATCGACGGGTATTAACAGTTGATGCGGGCCTTCTGGGGCGGTCGCCCATTGATTATAGGCAGGGTTGTAACTTTGTAACTCTTTAACGCTGATCCCCGCATAATTGGCCGCGATAGCTAAATCTAACTGCTCTTGAGGATCAACCAAGGCTAATACGGGTTGATTACTAATACTAGGAATGGAAATCCCATACTGTTCTTGATTGGCGACAATATCTGCCAGTGCGAGAAGTTTAGGCACATAACTGCTGGTTTCTTTGGGCAGATCTAAAGAGAAGAAGTCGGTCTCTTTACCGAGTCGAGTATTTTTTCTTATTGCACTCGAGACCCGGCCGCCACCACTATTATAGGCCGCAATGGCCAAATACCAGTCGCCGTCAAAACGCTGATTCAAACGGGTTAAATATTCGAGCGCAGCATCAGTGGCGGCAACCACATCTCGACGGCCGTCATACCAAAAATTTTGCTCCAAACCAAACATGTTGCCCGTCGCTGGTACGAACTGCCATAGCCCTGCGGCTTGGCCATGAGAGTAAGCAAAGGCATCAAAGGAACTTTCTACGATTGGCAGTAAAGCGAGCTCTAACGGCAGTTCGCGTTGTTCAATCTTTTCAGTAATTAAGTACAGAAACGGTTCGGCACGTTTGGCAACAGTGGCGAGATGATTGGGATGATTGAGATACCAATTACGGTAATAATCGACCGTAGGATCGTCAGCAATCGGCATGCTTAGCTGCATCGCGATACGTTGCCAGACATCCTCTTGCTCTTGTGGTGAGCGGACGTCAATTTTAGGCGCCACGACGTGAGGTTTAGCGGTTTTTTTTGGTGACTTTTGTACTTGAACCTGCTGATCGGTTGGCTTTACCTTGCGTTGATTGGTTTCTGAACTGGTCTCGTTCTCTGGCTGGGTAAGCTGGCAACCTGCTAATAGCAGTGCAATTACCCAGCTGAATTGTACTCGCATATCACACAGCCTTGTCATAAATTGGCTGCTGATAATACTTGTCGTATTAAGCGGATGACAAGTAGCAAATCGTTAAAATTCATTCTTCCACTCACGTAAAGCGCTAAAAATAGCGAGTGGATCATGTTGTTCAGTACGATTGGCTACTGACTTAATCACGCTCGGAACCCCGGTACGCAAGAAGGGATTGACCCATTTTTCACGTTGTAAGGTGGTGGGGAGTGTTGCTTGACCTTGTGCACGCATGCGAATCACGGTGTCGCGATAAATTTGTAACTGTTCGTTATCAGGTTCAACGGCCATCGCAAAAGCGACGTTACTGGCGGTGTATTCATGAGCGCAATAGATTTCGGTTTCCTCAGGTAATGCTAATAATTTATTGAGTGAGGAAAACATTTGTTCCATCGTGCCTTCAAATACCCGCCCACAGCCTGCCGAAAACAGCACATCGCCACAAAAAAGCTTACTGTCACCGACATAACCAATATGGCCTAAAGTGTGTCCAGGAAGTCCTAAGACCATAAAACGTTCGTTAAATAATTCAATTTGATCACCATCTTCAACGGGATGAGTGAGGGTGGGAATGGGTTCTTGAGCTGGCCCCACAACATCCACATGAGGGTATTGGCGGACTAATTCGGCGACGCCACCGATATGATCATGATGATGATGGGTGATCAGAATGGCTTCTAAGGTTAATTCCTGCTGTCGTAGGTAAGCTAAAACAGGTTGAGCATCCCCCGGATCGACCACCGCACAACGGCGATCGCTATTTTCAATCAGCCAGATGTAATTATCGTTAAATGCGGGTATGCTTTTGATGTGTAACATGAGTTATCTCCAGTCACGTGGTAAAGCGATTTAGCAATGAAACCAGCACGCAGTCAAAAAAAAATTGAGAGTCCTCACTCTTGGTCCCAACTAAAAAATGGCCAGTGGGTGTGTGAGTCTATTCAAACCCGGCTTGACGAGTGGTGTCCAAAGCTTTTCGGTTATCACATGCTAAAATTGGGCGGTTTGAGCTGTGAGCTGTCCAGCGGTAATTGTACTATTCAACACCAAGTTCATCTGGATATCCATAATCCGCTCCATACGGTCATCGCTGATGCTTATGATTTACCCTTTTTAGAAAAGAGCATTGATGTTGCGATTATTGCCCATCAATTAGATTACTGTAACGACCCGCACCGTATCTTGCGTGAAGTCGACCGAGTATTGATTGATGACGGTTATGTGATTATTACTGGTTTTAATCCGATCAGTTTAACTGGCCTTGCCAGTACGATGCCTTGGCGTAAACATAACCTTCCTTGGAGTGGGCGTATGTTTACTTCGAGCCGCATTAAAGATTGGCTCAGTGTGCTGAACTATCAAGTTTTAGAATGTGATCAATACGCGCTTTTTCCGATGCAGAAATATCGTCCGCTTTGGGCCTGGTTAGAAAATGCGATGGGTGGCTGGGCAAGTCCGTTAGGAAGCTTATATTTTATTGTTGCTCGCAAGCGAACTTATCCACTTAAACCCATTAAACCACACTGGCGTTTGAAGCGACGTTTTTCGCCAGTTGGTTTTAACTATCGGGTCAAGTCAGAAGATCAATAGTTGATGATATTTCCAAGCGCTTGTTGAACCAGACGATAGCGAGCCTATGTGCCATTCTAAGTTGACTTAATAGTCATGAATTTAGGGTTGATAACCGACATCGTCTTCCGTTGGGTTTTCCGCCGCGCTACGTGCCAATTGATCACACATTTCATTTTCACGGTGACCGGCATGCCCTTTTACCCAGCGCCAATCGACCTGATGTCGCTCGGTTTCTTTTTCTAAGGCTTGCCATAAGTCGGCATTTTTCACTGGTTTTTTATCCGCCGTTTTCCAGCCTCGTTGTTTCCAGTTATGAATCCATTGAGTGATGCCTTGACGAACATATTGGCTGTCGGTGGTTAGGATGACATCGCAGGGCTCTTTTAAGCTTTGTAGAGCGATGACCGCCGCGAGCATTTCCATTCGATTATTGGTGGTGAGGCGATAGCCCTTCGATAAGGTCTTTTCAGTTTTTTTATAGCGTAACACTACGCCATAGCCACCCGGGCCAGGATTGCCTAAACACGACCCATCAGTGAAAATTTCCACTTGTTTGTTCATGATTTGATACTATTGGATTATTCACACAATTGGCATAGTCTGACATAGATATCCTTATGAATACTAGCAGCAATTCGCAACACAATCGTATTGTGGTACTTGATACCGAAACGACAGGTATGAACTTTGAAGGCGGACCTCATTATGAAGGCCATCGGATCATTGAGATCGGCGCGGTTGAAATTATTGATCGGAAATTAACCGGACGGCATTTCCATGTTTATTTAAAACCAGATCGTGAGATTCAACCGCAAGCAATTGAAGTTCATGGTATTACCGATGCCTTCTTAGTCGATAAGCCGCAATATAAAGAAGTCCATCAGGAGTTTTTAGACTTTATCAAAGGGGCGGAGTTAGTGGCTCATAACGCGTCATTTGACGTCGGCTTCATGGATTATGAGTTCGCCAAAGTCAACCCTGCGATTGGCAAAACTGAGCAGTATTGCAAAATTACCGATACCTTGGCGATGGCGAAGAAAATCTTCCCCGGTAAGCGCAATAACCTCGATATTCTTTGTGATCGCTATGGGATAGATAATTCACATCGAACCTTGCACGGCGCTTTGCTCGATGCGGAAATCCTCGCTGATGTTTATTTATTAATGACTGGTGGGCAGACTTCATTACAGTTTTCTGCTAGTTCACAAAGTGGCGAGCCGGCTGGGAGTTTTGTGCAGCGCGTACAAGGTGAGAGGAAAAACCTTAAGGTTTTACGTGCATCGGCCGATGAAATAGAAGCTCACCAACAACGTTTGGATGTGGTTGAAAAAAGTGGAATTTGCCTCTGGCGTCAGTAGGAGAGAGTATGTTACGGCTAGGAATAGTGATACTGAGTTTGTTATGCAGTATAGGAAGTTTTGCCAGCAATGAATCATCGCTTACCTTGCTTGATAACCGTTTTCGGGTGGATCCTACGATTTCACAAATCACCTTTGTCATTTATCGAGAGCAAAACCCCCGTCCTGTGGTATTAGTTCGCCCAGACGGTTTTAAGTATTATGCTTCTCGTCACCCTGATTACGTTCGATGGTATCAAGAGTCATCAATGGATATCGTTTCGATTGATAAACCGATGCCGGGGCCGTGGCAAGCTATAGGCCAGATTTCGCCCAATAACCACGTGCGTTTGATTTCGCATTTGCAATTGGAAACTGATCAATTACCGCATCGCTTATATCAAGATGAAACAATTAAATTTACCGCGCGTTTAACCTCGGACGGCGAGCCGCTGTTATTAAGAGATTTCCTTGATCGGGTTAAGCTTACCGTGACCTTTACTCGTTATGTCGACGATGAACAACAGTTACCTCAAGAAATGCGTCCAATTCCCGAAGTAATTGGGCAATTTACCGATGATGGTCGAGGATTAGATGAAAAGCCGGGTGATGGTGTTTTTACCGTCGCTTTACCGATAACTCCTGAACCGGGTAAGTACCGTGTGCGCATCACTTCGGGCAATGGTGTCTTTTTACGTGCTCAAGAACAGGTAATTTTGGTTTATCCCGCTCCAGTTGTGGCCACCTTTATCCAGTCACGAACTCAAGGTGTTGCTCATCAAATTAGTTTTAATGGTGAACGAGGCATGATAGAGCCTGGTTCTATGGTTGCGCATATCGAGCATCGAGAATTAGGACAACCGCCATTTCTTGCCCAAGGGCAAGCCGACCCCTCTGGTTTAGGCGTTGTTCTAATGGTTCCTAATGAGAAGCAATTTGGTAATTTTGCGTGGAATGGGCAAGTTTATGCGACGGATTTAGCAACCCAAAGACCACTCATCTTCCCCATTCGAGAGCAAACCTATGGGGTGGTCAGTGAAATTGATTTAGCGACGACTCGGCGTATGCAAGAAGCTGAGTTAGAAAATCTTCGTCGTTTAGAGCAAGAAAAGCTCATTCAACATATGCGAGAGCAAGCTCGCCGCCGTACGATGATGTACATTATTTTGGGTAATCTTTTCGTTATTATTGTTGCGCTTGCTGGGTGGTTTATTCGTCGTAAGCTGAAAGCGAAAGCGGTAGCCATACAAGAGATGAATCTAAATATTCCGAAAAAACCGTAAACCACAATCGTGAAGAAAAGAAAATAACCGCAACAAAAAAGGAGGCAAGCCTCCTTTTTTGTTTATTGAGCAAACGCTAAACGCTCGTTTTTTCTGATTGAGTGGTCCCCTTTTTCTCGTTTGAAGTTACGCGACTTCTTCGAGTTTGGGGTGAGACTTTTTTGCTGCAAGTTCCTGCGGGTCAAAATCATCAACGTTAATCGTGTATAGACGATGGGCCTCAGCTTCAATCAATAGATCTGCTTCCCACTGAGTAAGCAACTGCTTCTCTAAACCGATTTTCGCTAGCTGATCCAATTGAGTAAAAGGACGACGCTGATTGAGCGCGTCACACATCTTAGTAAAGATTGGCTCAGCTTGGAGAATAATACTCAACGCTTGTTCTATCTTACCTGCTGGGTTGTGTTCGGTTGGCAGTAAGTATTGATTACGTCCTAAGCGTGAACGTGCAGCACTAGGGGTTTGTAAGATCTGAGCAACCTGACTATCCAAATGGTCATTGGGCGCTTTACGAACTCGTCCAATAGGCATAATAAGAACACGAAGTAACTTACCAATAACAGGATTAGGGAAGTTAGCTAAGAACTCATCAATCGCTAGTTCGGTTTGTTTCAAACTATCTTGAAGTCCCCAATGAACGAATGGTAAATCTTCACTTGGTCGCCCATCATTTTCAAAGCGTTTCAGTGTAGCAGAGCTTAAATAGAGCTGACTTAAGATATCTCCTAAACGTGCCGATAAGCGCTCTCTACGTTTGAGTGAACCACCCAATACCGCCATCGAAATATCGGCCAGTAATGCTAAGTTGGCACTGTAACGATTAAGTTTTTGGTAATAACGCTTGGTGGGGCCTTTGCTTGGCGCTGACGAGCCATAGCCATCGGTAATCCCAAACCAAATACTGCGCACCAGGTTACTTAAAGTAAAGGAAACATGGCCAGCGAGAGCTTGGTCAAACTGCTCTACAGCGTCTGAACGGTCTGAGTAAGCGGCTTCCATCTCTTTTAGTACATAAGGATGGCAGCGAATGGCTCCCTGACCAAAGATGATCATGGAACGAGTTAAAATATTCGCCCCTTCAACGGTAATGGCAATCGGTGAACCTTGGTAACCACGCGCTAAAAAGTTGGCAGGGCCTAAGCAGATCCCTTTTCCGCCGACGATGTCCATCGCATCAATAATTGAACGTTGACCACGATGAGTACAGTGGTACTTCACTATCGCTGAAATAACGGACGGTTTTTCGCCTAAATCGATGCCTGCTACGGTTAAATTACTCGCTGCATCCATCACATAAGCGTTGCCCCCTAAACGCGCGAGTGGTTCTTCAATGCCTTCCATTTGACCAATCGGTTGCTTGAACTGACGGCGAATACGCGCATAAGCTCCGGTTGCTAGGGCGGCGGTTTTTAGGCCTCCCGTTGAGTTGGAGGGAAGAGTAATACCACGACCAACCGATAAACACTCAACCAGCATACGCCAGCCTTGCCCAGCCATTTTTGGCCCACCAATGATGAAATCAAGGGGAACAAAAAGATCGGTCGCTCGGGTTGGACCATTTTGGAAAGGCACATTGAGCGGGAAATGACGATTACCAATCTCAACACCTTTTAAGTGAGTGGGTATCAAAGCACAGGTGATGCCCAGCTCAGGAGTATCCCCTAGTAGACCATCAGGATCTCGCAGTTTAAAAGCTAAGCCAAGTACGGTAGCGACGGGGGCTAAAGTGATATAACGCTTGTTCCAGGTGAGACGCATACCAAGCACTTCTTTCCCTTCCCATTCGCCTTTGCAGACCACGCCAAAATCTGGAATAGAGCCAGCATCCGATCCTGCTTCTGGGCTAGTGAGTGCAAAACATGGGATCTCTTTACCTTCCGCGAGGCGAGGTAAATAGTAGTCTTTCTGCTCTTGAGTACCATAATGTTGCAACAGCTCACCTGGGCCTAAAGAGTTTGGAACACCAACGGTGGAGGAAAGCACTCCAGAGACACCAGTTAATTTTTGCAGTACCAGAGATTGTGCATAAGCTGAAAATTCTAAACCGCCGTATTTTTTCTTAATGATCATCGCAAAAAATTTATGATCTTTAAGATATTGCCAGACTTCAGGGGGTAAGTCGGCCAACTCGTGAGTGACTTGATAGTCATTCACCATCGCGCAGACTTCGTTAACTGGGCCATCAAGGAAAGCCTGTTCTTCCGCACTCAGTATTGGAGCTTTGATATTTTTCAGTTGCTGCCAGTCTGGTTTACCTTTAAACAGCTCGGCTTCCCACCACACGGTACCCGCTTCGAGCGCTTCTTTTTCCGTTTGTGACATGGCAGGTAATACTTTTTTAAAAACCCGTAGAGCTTTCCCGCTGATTAAGCTTTGGCGAACGGATGGAACGGCAAAAATAGCGACTGCCGCTAGATAGATAACCCAGCCAAAGAAACCAATCGGGCCAAACAGGGTTAAGCCAAACATGGTTAGGGTTAAAGCGACTAATCCAGTAAATAGCGACGTACGATGGTATAAGCAAGCGCTTAATACCAGCAATATGCCGAGTGTAGAGAGCAAGATATCCATAATTATTTCCTTTTACAGACTCAATGAGACCTGATAGGTGAGGTGGTCTAACCAGTAGGATTGTAATCAATATATTAATGAAATGTAAAACATCAAACCGGTCAAAAAGTGATCTCAGTGAAAAGAAAACTGCAAATTGTGCGTCAAGCGTCAATTTTGCATAGAAAATATCATCGGATTCGGTCAATTTGTTGAGAACAGACTCTCGACAGAGAATCTCGTTTGGGTAAACTCAATGACATACCTGAGTTTCCCTAATTGAAACTTACCTGTCAGCAGAATAACCAAGAGACCAGATTATGTATCATGATTTAATTCGCAGTGAACTTAATGAAGCCGCCGAAGTATTGAATGCCTTTTTAAGCGATGATCACAATATCGCGCAAATTGAAGCTGCAGCAAAAATGATTGCTGATTCTTTTAAACAGGGGGGGAAAGTACTGTCTTGTGGTAATGGCGGCTCGCATTGTGATGCGATGCATTTTGCTGAAGAGTTAACGGGTCGTTATCGTGACAATCGTCCGGGTTATCCTGGAATTGCGATTTCAGATCCCAGCCATCTTTCTTGTGTAAGTAATGATTTTGGTTATGACTACGTTTTTTCGCGCTACGTAGAAGCGGTGGGAAGTAAAGGCGACGTGCTGTTTGGTCTTTCTACTTCAGGTAATTCAGGCAACATTTTAAAAGCGATTGAAGCGGCGAAGGCGAAAGGGATGAAGACGATTGCCCTCACCGGAAAAGATGGTGGAAAAATGGCTGGCCTTGCTGATGTAGAAATTCGCGTTCCACATTTTGGTTATGCTGATCGCATCCAAGAGGTGCACATTAAAATCATTCACATTGTTATCCAACTGATTGAAAAAGAGATGGCATAAATCGAACGATGGATTTGCTGAGAGTGAATCTAATCGCCGAGGGTTTATTAGGAGTGATATAAACCATGTGTGAATTACTCGGTATGAGTGCCAATGTTCCGACCGATATCTGCTTTAGCTTTACGGGTTTAATGCAACGCGGCGGTAAAACGGGTCCCCATCGTGATGGATGGGGGATAACCTTTTATGAAGGTCGTGGTTTTCGGACGTTTAAAGATCCAGCGCCCAGTTGTCAGTCACAAATCGCTCAGTTGGTGCAGAACTATCCGATAAAAAGTTGTGCAGTGATTAGCCATATTCGTCAAGCGAATCGTGGGGCGGTTAACTTAGAAAATACCCACCCGTTCACGCGTGAATTATGGGGGCGATATTGGACTTTTGCGCATAATGGTCAACTGGTTGATTATCAGCGTTTGGCGCAAGGGCGTCATCGCCCGGTTGGTCAAACTGATAGTGAAGCGGCATTTTGTTGGTTACTGGATAAGTTAGAGCAGCGTTACCCGCAGATCCCCGACAATATGCTGTCGGTTTTCCAGTATGTGAGTCAATTATGCGATCAACTGCGTGATAAAGGCGTATTTAATATGCTTTTTTCTGATGGCGATTATCTGATGAGTTATTGTACTAACCATCTGTACTGGATCACTCGCCGAGCCCCCTTTGGCCATGCGGCATTGATTGATGAAGATGTTGAAGTGAATTTTCAAGAAGAGACGACGCCTAATGATGTAGTCTCGGTGATTGCTACTCAACCTTTGACAGGAAATGAAATATGGCAACGTATGAAGCCAGGCGAGTTTAATTTGTTCCACTTAGGTGAGCGAGTGGCGACGAATGTTGACCAATTGACTGCGGTCGCCTTTGCCCAAGCCAAGCCGGGTAATCAGGCCCCGACTGAACCTTTAGGCTAAAGAGTTTCATTAATACCAAGGGGAGTTGATACTCCCCTTGGTTATTTCGTGGCGTGAGCTACTGATCCGCGTAGCCATGAATCCCTAAAATATGACCATCCAAAAGGGCTTTGCCATTCGTCATGGTTAAGCGTCCTTCGACAAACCACTGTACGACTAAGGGATAGATCCGATACTCCTGAGATTGTACTCGAGCAGTCAGGCTTTCTACCGTATCGTTATCAAAAATAGGCACTTTGGCTTGTAAAATCACCGGGCCGCCATCCAATTGCTCAGTAACAAAGTGGACGCTAGTACCGTGTTCTTCATCGCCAGCATGAATGGCTCTTTGATAAGTGTTTAACCCTGGGTACTTAGGCAGTAATGAGGGATGGATATTGATCATCCGACCAAAATAATGGCGAACAAAATCACTACTTAAGATACGCATATAGCCAGCGAGTACCACTAAATCTGGCGCATATTCATCCATCCACTTCATTAAATCAGCGTCAAATGCATCACGAGTTTCATAGGCCTTAGGATCAATAAAATGCGCTGCGGCTCCCGCTTTTTTCGCTCGCTCTAAAGCGTATGCTGTTGCTTTGTTTGAAAAAACAGCCGTTACTTTGCCATTATGGATACTTGTCTCACAAGCATCGATGATCGCTTGTAAATTAGAACCATTTCCTGAAACTAAAACAACAATACTTTTCATGAATTATTTGATCTCTACTTGCTCTTCATTGGTTTGTGCTTGAGCAATCTGACCGATAACCCATGCCGTTTCACCTTCTTGCTGTAGCAGCTCAACCGCCGCTTGTGCTTGGGCTTGAGGTAGGGCAATCACTAAGCCGACGCCACAGTTGAACGTACGATACATTTCACGCGTTGCTACATTGCCTTTCTCTTGTAGCCAAGTGAAAATCGCTGGCCATTGCCAACTGCTACCATCAATCACCGCTTTAGTTCCTTGCGGTAATACTCGTGGGATGTTTTCCCAGAAACCGCCGCCAGTAATATGAGAAATGGCGTGAATATCATGTTCAGCAATCAGCTTTAAGCCAGATTTTATATAAATTCGGGTTGGTTCAAGTAAATGTTCACCGATGGTTTTACCAGCCAATTGTTCATTCTTATCAGCGCCCGAGACTTCAAGAATTTTACGGATTAGTGAATAGCCATTAGAGTGAGGACCACTGGAACCGACAGCGATGAGTGCATCACCCACGGCCACTTTGGAACCATCGATAATCGCTTCTTTCTCAACCACACCGACACAGAACCCAGCGACGTCATAGTCTTCGCCTTCGTACATTCCCGGCATCTCTGCTGTTTCTCCGCCGATTAACGCGCATCCCGCTTGGACACAGCCATCGGCAATCCCAGAGACGACATCCGCTGCTGTATCGACGTCCAGTTTTCCGGTCGCATAATAATCAAGGAAAAACAGCGGTTCAGCGCCTTGTACGATCAAATCATTGACGCACATCGCCACTAAATCGATGCCGATGGTGTCGTGTTTTTTCATATCCAAAGCTAAGCGTAGTTTTGTCCCTACGCCATCGGTCCCAGAAACCAAAACCGGATGCTTGTATTTACTTGGAAGTTCACACAGGGCACCAAAGCCGCCAAGGCCACCCATAACTTCAGGACGACGAGTACGCTTTACTGCGCCTTTAATTCGTTCAACCAGTGCGTTGCCTGCATCAATATCTACACCGGCATCTTTGTAGCTAAGAGAAGTGTTGTTACCGCTCACGGGGGAAGTCCTCGATCTAATTGGATATGAAAACGCCGCTATTCTACAGGGCTTAAATCAAAAAGGAAAACGTTTGCGTCAGTTTTTTTATCCAGATTTAAACGCTTAAAATAGGTAGAAATGCGTGTATAATCGAAAAGTTTATTTAAATTATGCCGGAGATGAAAATGAAAGTTGTTGAAGTGAAACACCCTCTAGTCAAACATAAACTGGGTTTAATGCGAGAAGGTGATATCAGCACTAAACGTTTTCGTGAGCTAGCGACTGAGGTTGCCAGTTTATTAACTTATGAAGCGACTTCAGATTTTGAGACAGAAAAAGTGACGATTGAAGGCTGGGATGGTCCTGTTGCTGTTGATCAAATTAAAGGCAAAAAGGTCACGGTTGTCCCGATTCTACGTGCGGGCCTTGGTATGATGGATGGGGTACTAGAGCATATTCCTAGCGCAAGAATCAGTGTTGTCGGCATCTACCGTGATGAAGAAACACTTGAGCCAGTGCCTTACTTTAATAAACTGGCATCGAACATTGAAGAGCGTATTGCGCTGGTGGTTGACCCTATGTTGGCGACTGGTGGCTCGATGATTGCAACGATTGATCTTCTAAAAGAGAAAGGATGTAATCAAATAAAAGTGCTAGTCTTGGTCGCAGCGCCAGAAGGCATTGAAGCACTGAAAAAAGTGCATCCAGATGTTGAACTTTACACCGCCGCCATTGATGAGAAACTCAATGACAAAGGCTACATCGTGCCTGGTTTGGGAGATGCTGGCGATAAGATTTTTGGTACTAAATAACGGCGTTTTTTAATTCGCTAAGTGATACAAACATGATGAGGAGCCTTGGCTCCTCATCATGTTTCAAGGTCTGCTATTTTTTCAAGCTCAGCGTGCCGGCTTTTCGGGTTGGATTACGGCGTGCAGAGCGAGCAGTATTGTCGTTACGTTTAACGTCGCCGTGCTGCTGGCGCTGTTCTCGGCCTTTTTTTGAATTTGGCGCATGACGAAACTCATTGGCTTGACGCCCCTGATAAGTTTTGTGGGGAGTTTCGGAGGTGGTTTTGGATTGCGCCAATCGACTATCAAACAATTTTGCATCGGTGGCTTTGCGGATCTGTTTACCTGAACTATCGGTTTTTGATGCCTCTTCAGTACTGACTGAGCTTTCGCACATCGCGAGGATCTCATTGACTTCGGCATCGGTTAAATAACGCCATTGACCATTCGGTATGCCATCTAGTGTGATGTTCATAATACGTACACGACGTAGTTTAAACACTTCATAACCCAGTGCTTCACACATGCGACGAATTTGTCTATTTAATCCTTGGGTAAGGATAATTCTAAATGAGTACTGGGTCTCTTGAACCACTTTACACGGTAGGGTGACGGTATCAAGAATATTGACCCCCGCAGACATTTGACGAATAAATTCTGCACTAATCGGTTTATTGACCCGTACCACGTATTCCTTTTCGTGGTTATTACCGGCACGTAAAATTTTATTAACGATATCACCGTCATTAGTCAAAAAAATCAACCCATCAGAGGGTTTATCGAGGCGACCGATGGGGAATATACGTTTATTGTGTCCAATAAAATCGACAATATTACCAGGGACATCTCGTTCGGTGGTACAGGTGATGCCAGTCGGTTTATTTAACGCAATATAAATGGGTTTTTCTTTATAGCCGACCGGTTTGCCATCAATGCATACTTGGTCGTGTTCAGTGACTTTGCTGCCCATTGGTGGCAGTTGCCCATTAATGGTTACACGACCTTGCTCAATCAGTTTGTCGGCCTCACGGCGCGAACAAAAGCCCGTTTCACTAATGTATTTATTTAAGCGTTTTTCGGTTAACGATGACATGAAAACTCCTGACGTTTCTCAACGGAATGGTGAAAAAATGAAATGAAGTAGATGAACGGAGCATTTTACCAGTTATTGCACTTTAACCAAGCCGTTTTTGATGGCGTTCTCGATTCTCACTTTTCTGATTTTTACTTTTCTTTAACAGCAGATAAACCGCACCACTTCCACCGTGAAAGCGTTGTGCACTATGCGCGCATTGTACTTCATCAATTTGAGTTAACCAGCTGGCGACAAAGCTTTTCATTAACGCTTGTGGGGTAGAGCGCTCCCCTCGACCATGGACGATGAGCACGGTTCGCAAGTCCATTTTTATGCATTGAGCGATAAAGTGAATCACTTCATCGCGAGCTTGTTTGAGGGTTTTTCGATGTAAGTCTAGTCGTGCTTGTAAGGGGTATTTACCTAAGCGGAGTTTCTTATACACCCCATCCTGAATACCTGCTTTTTTATATTCAATGATGTCATCAGGTTTGAGCATGGGGGCGCAATCGATGGAAAGATAATCCGGTTCTTGCGTCGATAACGTGATGGCTGCTTGGCGTTTGGCGTTTGGCGAGTTGTGCTTCGGTGATAGTATACGGTTTGTTAAGTTGTGCGACATCGTGAGCCAGTGGTTTTACATCATCCATCATTTGCTGAAATAGTTCTAAATCATCGTTAGGCATCATCACACCTTAAATTCGCAATTGGCTTGGTAAGTTGATTATACCGATGCAGAGAAAGCGTTGATCAGTTTGTTATTAAAAAAAACCGAAGTAGACAAATTATCTACTTCGGTGCATAGCGTGAGACTATTTAACAATCGAAGCTAAGCGATCTAGTGAGGAGATTTGTCCTTGATCACTTTGTAAACCACTAAACTGGCTAAAAGTAGCCTGAGGCTGACCGTCTGTAGATTAAGCGGATAGCATTACCCAGTCGTTACTTAGGTCTGACGTCTCTGTTTCTCACAAAGTGTTTAAAGACCCTGACACCTTAAAACCCTGCCCAAGTTTTGACGCTGATCTGGATCAAATGTAGTTAATTGGTTGCATTTATGTTTAAGATTGTGTGCCTTTAATCACATTTTGTTCGCTTTGTTCAAGTTTTGTTCGAACGTCATCTGGAAAATTGAAAAGCGTCGAAAAGGACTTGCTTCACAAAAAAGAATCGGTAACATACCCAGCATAGAACGGTGAATAGCGCAGCTTGGTAGCGCATCTCTGGGTTTAGGAATAGCGGACCAGAGAAGTTTCTTCTTTCGCTAATCTAAAGTAGAAATCAATTCAGTGATTAGCACAGCTTTGTAGTGCATCTCTGAGTTTAGGAATAGCGGACCAGAGAAGTTTCTTCTTTTGCTAATCCAAAGTAGAAATCAATTCAGTGATTAGCACAGCTTTGTAGTGCATCTCTGAGTTTAGGAATAGCGGACCAGAGAAGTTTCTTCTTTTGCTAATCCAAAGTAAAAAATCAATTCGGTGAATAGCGCAGCTTGGTAGCGCATCTGGTTTGGGACCAGAGGGTCGGGGGTTCGAATCCCTCTTCACCGACCATATTTAAGGCCTCAGCCATTGTGCTGGGGCTTTTTCTGTATAGAGAAAACCCCCAGCTAGGCTGGGGGTTCCGTAAAGCTTTCAGCTATAAGTCAGTTATAAAGCCCCTTTCAATTTGTTAAAACACTCTTGCGGTCTGGCAACTGCGAGAGTTAAACGAAAA
>NZ_VHTC01000017.1:0-82346 GCF_013048685.1 Vibrio sp. A8-1 | reverse complement strand
GAATCGTGTAGGATATTGAGTTCGCACATCTTGTTGTCTGGTTGTTGTTTTTTGGCGAAATCATTTGATCACATGACAAGATGTGTATCCAGCTTAAATTGATGATTTTTCTTAAAATCATCAGGGGATTCCTCAGCACTCAATTATTGAGACCGCACAAGTTAAGCAACTGAATGAATTTTCAAGAAAATTAATTCAGCCACGTTACCGTGAAAAATGGGTTGAGAAACTCGTTAAACTTTCTGATTCAGAAATTAAATTTGTATTAGAATCATTATCTAATCATGAAGTTTCTGAATTATTTAGTACGATTTCGGCCAATGCCACAGGAGAATTATTACTGTGCATTACACCACAGCAACTAAAAGAAATACTGCCTTTAGTTGCACCAAAGTTTATTGAGAATGCAATGCGTACCCTCGATGAGCAGGAGCGTGAGATTGTGCTCGAAGCGATGCCAATAGACGATTTAAAATACCATCGTGAAGCCTTGTTTTGGCCTGATGAATCGGTAGGCCGACATATGCGTTCAGATGTCATCACTTTACAAATTACTCAAACGGTAGAGCAAGCCAAGCAAACCCTTTATGAAGCTTGGGATATGCCAAACTTATTACACAACATGTACGTTGTGAACGAACAAGGGGCATTATTAGGAGAAATTAGTCCTAAAGCATTATTGGTTGCTTCATCAGAACAGTCGCTAATGATGATGGTTGAACAAAATAAGCTCGTGATTGATGCGATGGTTGATCAAGAGAATGCAGCCCGTTTGCTTCTTGAACATAATGTTCCAGTACTTCCTGTCGTTTATGAAGGCAAATTAGTGGGTTTTTTCTATCTAGAAGATGCTGCTGCGATTCTGGAAAAAGAAACAACAGAAGATGCTGAAATGCAAGGCGGTACGATTCCTCTTGATGGTAGCTATTTAGACACTACACCTTGGGAGTTATGGAAAAAACGTATTGTATGGTTATTAGTACTTTTTGTTGCTGAAGCCTATACCGGAACGGTGCTACGAGCGTTTGAAGAACAACTTGAAGCGGCAATTGCGTTAGCCTTTTTTATTCCATTATTAATTGGTACTGGTGGTAATAGTGGAACACAAATTACTACAACTATTATTCGCGCAATGGCGGTTGGTGAAGTCAGTTTACGTAATTTAGGGACAGTATTACGGAAAGAATTATCAACAGGAACTTTAATTGCCGCAGCAATGGCCGTTGCCGCTTGGATCCGTGCTTGGTCACTTGGCGTCGGTTTTGAAATAGGTTTAGTTGTAACGCTAACTATTTTAGCGATTGTACTATGGAGTGCTTTAGTTTCTTCAATTATTCCAATGGTATTACGTCGCTTGAATATTGATCCAGCGGTTGTATCTGCCCCTTTTATTGCAACATTAGTGGATGGAACTGGTTTGATTATCTATTTTGAAATTGCAAAATTAACTTTGCCTCAGTTAGCTTAATTATTAAAAACCCCTATCATCTAGTCATAGATATGATGATAGGGGTTTGTATGAAAATTTAATATCTTTCGATTAAATCGCCAGTTAAAAAACCAGTAGTTTGAATATGAATATTATTTTTTACTAAATTATTCAAAGTGATGTTCTACATGATTCAAATATGTCGAGTTCTGGCTGATAGACTTCGGTGTTAACATCCATAATTCCCAATAGAGAATGGAATATATTATCATGAGAGTACATTCCAATTTTATTTGCTGATTCTTGAAGACAATCATAATTAATATTTTTAATGTGTTGAAAACTAGGTGACATCCATACCATTAGTGGAACTTTAGTTTGATATTCAGGCGCTAAACGATAAGGCATTCCATGTAAAAATATCCCATTTTCTCCTAATGATTCACCATGATCAGAAACATAGATTAATGCAGTATGATAGCTTTTTTCTAATGCTTTAAGCTTATCAATGGTTTGGCGTAAAACATAATCGGTGTATAAAATCGTATTATCATAAGAATTAACGATTTGCTCTACTGAACAGTTTTCAATATCAGCGCGTGGGCAGTCAGGCATAAATGCCGCTTTGTCATCAGGATAGCGTTGAAAATAAGTTGGTCCATGACTTCCAATGAGATGTAATGAGATTAATCGATTACCCTGCATGTTTTCTAAATCTTGTTCAAAGTTTTCCAGAAGAGCCATATCGTAGCAGGTTTTACCATTACAGAGTTCGTTGTTTTCTGTTCTATCAATAGTGATAATGTCAATGTTTTTAGCCACCTCTTTATCACCACCATCATTCTCTTTCCATAATAATGATATGCCTGCACGTTTTAAAATATCGAGAGCATTATCTTGGTTATCCGCTTTTTGACGGTCAAAATTGGAGCGTGTCATTGAAGAGAATAAACAAGGAACAGATACTGCGGTCGCAGTACCGCATGAACTAACATCTTGGAATGAAATGATAGGCAGTTCATCGGTATAGGCGTTGGTTTTTCGTGGATAACCATTTAATTGATAGTTTTGAGATCGCGCCGTTTCACCCATGATGAAAACAACAAGAGTCGGTTTAGTCTCGGCACTTTTTATAGCCTGAGCAGATTGTTGCGCATCTTGGCCTATTTCTCGATACGGTAGGGGGGTAATAAAGTAATTATTATTTAAATACTTTACTGTACTATAAATAAAATGTGTCGGAATAATAATTTTATTGAGATAGGAATTGTTTCTACCAACAGAAACATAATCTTGATAATAAAATACAGCGATAAGAGAAATAATACAAAGCGAAACTAATAAACTGATTAGTTTCTTTATTATCAGATTAAAGAATGAGCCGCCTAGCGTTAAGCGGATTTTGGCAATAATAATGGCTGGTATTACGCCAATAATGAGTGTCCATAAGATAGAGTAACCACTAAGATAAGATCCTGCTTCACTACTATCTGTTTCTATAATATTGGCGATCATCGTTGTATCAAATATGGTGCCGTAATTGTATCCTGCATAGCTGACTAGCGATGACAGCAATAATAGAATGATGAAAAAAGGTTTACTCAACCAAGGCCAACTAAACAATTGAAAGAGAAAATTTAAAACTGCCAAGAAAAACAGTGGAATAGAAATAATAAAACCTATTTTAACGCTTTCAAGATTATTAATGATAGTAAATAACGATTTATAAACTGGAAGATTAATTATCGTTGCAAAGTAAAGTGCAATAAATAAAGTAAAAGTATGGTACGAGATTTGTTTTTTAAGCAGAGACTTGATGTTATTCATGATTATTTCACTAAAATAGAAAGCCAGACGAAACCAGCCAGTAATAAACTGATAAAGACGGCAGCAGAACCAATATCTTTGGCTCGTCCGCTTAATTCATGCCACTCATCTCCAATACGATCAACGACAGCTTCAATTGCTGAATTTATCAGCTCAACTGTCAGTACCAGAAGTAAGCTAGAAATAAGTAAGATTCGTTCAATATTTGAAACAGACATGAAGAAAGTGCTCATTATCAATACAACACAGGCGAGTAGTTCTTGACGAAAAGCCGCTTCGTAAAGCCATGCGGCTTTTAGCCCTTTTATCGAATAGCCCGTCGCGTCAATGAGGCGTGAGAGGCCAGTTTTTCCAGGTTTCACAATAAGCAGCCTATATAAAGTTAACTCATTAAGGATAAAGAGTTTTTGACAAGCCTTAAGACGGCTCTAATGCCGATCAAGTCTTGCGAATTGATGAGAAAAGTTGAAATGATTCACAAATAGTTGTTGTTTTGCCATTTGTTTTATCAATAGTGGAATCTACAGGTTTTTATGATCAGACACCGTCTGAATGCGTCATCGTTTGTATGGATATGTATGAAAATCAGGTTTTTTAGTCGGTCAGTTATTTATCTTGGATAGCTTTTAGTGATTGCAACGATGAGAAGAGGCAAATATGTCGGTGAATCAATAGGCGGATAAAACAGTAATGTAGGATACGGCTAAGGTCTAAAATTGAGGGAGGATCTTAAGCTCAGGTGTATTCAGCAGTAAAAACAAAAAAGAGAGCCGAAGCTCTCTTTTTCTAGGTGTTTGGTCGGACTGAGAGGATTTGAACCTCCGACCCCCGACACCCCATGACGGTGCGCTACCAAGCTGCGCTACAGTCCGATGCGCGTAATTTACTGACTTTTGATTACAGCGTCAAGCATAAAAACGTTTAACGCCATGATTTAATTATCTTTTGAATAAAAACGCTGCAATTCGGTTAAACCTTGCATCAAAATGGGTAGCGTAGGATTCTCGTTAGTCAGTCTTTGATAGTGTTCATCATAGAGTTTAAAGTTACCGAATTTATCGATGACCGTCGTTTGCTGATCAGAAATGAGAGCAAGCTCGCGAGTATCTCCGGCTAAAATCCAACGTCTTTTATTCTCGTTAAACAAGTTTTTGCCGCTACTAAAATCACTGGGATTAGACGATACCCCGAGTAGATCTTGCAGTAAAGTGACGGAAAAATCTAAGTGGCTAGTACGATGAGTAAAGACAGCCGGTACTTTACCAGGCCAATAGATAACCATGGGTACTTGAAGTTGGTAACGACTGAAATTGCTGTTAGCGCCCCAGCTGTTACTTCTGGTCTCATTAAACTCGGTGCCGTGATTAGACGTGATGACCACAATAGTATTATCGAGTAAAGCTAAGGTTTTCAGCTCATCAAACAAAGTAGCCAACTCAAGATCAGCTTGAGTCACCGAATGATGGTAGCTGTGACGAAATCTATCCGTTGTAGTGGCTTGTTTATCGTGCGGAAGCAACTGATTAAATTTATCAACCGTGGTCAGTTCAATGAAGCTAAACCAAGGTGAATGAGTTTGCTGCGCCCATTGAGACCAATGACTAATCGTTTGTTGATCAACGCTTGGTGTCTCTGCAAACGGTATTTTCACTAACGGGAGTCCACGGAAAACCGACTCTTGAAACAGAGGTTCAGAGAAGTTATCGCTACTAAATAGACCAAACTGATAGTTTTGATTTTTTAATACATCAATCAGTACTGGTAAGGTGCCTTGCACTTTAATGCTACTGGCATAACTGCTTGGTAGACCATAAAAGAGCCCAAAAATACCATACATGTCGTTACTTGAGCTGTAATGATTGCTAAAGGTTAATGCTTTTTCCGCAAACTGATGAGTGTTTGGCATCAGCGATTCATTTAGCACATCGGCACGTAAGTTATCGACACTCACTACTAGGATATTGAGTTGATTAGGACGACGACCAAACTCAATTTTTTCTAATGGGTAGCGCACTAAATCGACGTTGTATTGGCTTTCTTGTAGCCGTTTTAAATATTCGTCTCTATCCAACAGGCCATGTTTTTCCATGAATGACTTTGCTGTCATCGGATAAGAAAGAGGGAAGTTTGACTTTTGGCTGGTGACCGGAGAATAGAAATAAGCGTCCGACCAGACATAAATTAAATGGCTAGCAATAAAGCTGAAAAAGAAGACGGCTGCAATTGGGCGACCAATTCGTTTATGCGACAGTTTACGTTGTTTACGCCATACCCATTCAGAGAGCGCCAATTGCACGAGGAAAATTAGGGGTAGCACGACAAAAAGATGTTGTAGATCAGCGCTAACCGTACTTTCGTCACTGAACATCAGCTCCCAGACAACAGGTGTTAGGTGTAGATTAATGGTTTGATAAGTCTGAGTGTCGATCAATAGTACGGTTAATCCCAAGGCAGCAAAACAGACCGCAAAAAAACGAAACAGTCGCCGTGATGGGATTAAAAAGGTGAGCGGAAAAAGAATCAGTAAATAGAGAGCAAAAACCAGAAAACTGAAATGGCCTACCCAAGAGACAGTTAAATAGAGTTGTCCCAAAAAAGTATCTGGCCAAGGTGTTTGAGTGATGTAACGGGTACCAATCAGCATCGCTGCAATGATATTGAAGAAAGCAAACCAATGCCCCCAGCTCACTAAACGTGAGACTCGTTCACCATATGTATTTCCGCTATCTACCATGAATTTTTCTATTATCCGCTCGGTCAGTAAAATTATTTTTCTAGAGAAGAGGTCAAAGCTTGAGCAAACTTCTCTGCGATCACTTTACGTTGGGCCGCTGCCACATGTTGGTTAAGCACATTAGTCGCCATATTGCCGGCAATCATTAATGTGAGTTCCGAAGACGCATTATGTTTATCAAGCACGGCAGCGATTTCGGTTAGGATAGTTTCAACTTGTTCGTTACTGTATTTCGATGTAATAGGCATAAAGACTCTATAGATGATAGTAAAAGCGGCTTATGATAACCTACTATGCCTGACAACTGAAACCAGTACGATGATTATTTCACTATGAGTTTGCACCTTTCCAATGTCATTTTGCATCAATTATGCAAAAACGATAACGATGAGTTAATGGTTAATTACCGAACTCAATCGCTTGATAATGATACCTCAACCGAAAACTTAGTTTCTGAGTTACATCGCGTGTTTAATGCAAAAGCGGGAAAGGGCTTTGGCTCTTTTAAAGCGGACAGTGATGTACAACGCTGGTTACAGGCGTTGCGAAAAGGAGAACAAGACTTTTACACTTTCTCACAACAAAGCGCCGAGCGTCTTAAACAAGAGTTGATTAAGTATCCTTTTGCTGACGAAGGTATTTTGGTGTTGGCGGAATACCAATCTTTAGCGACTCACTATTTGTTTATTGGTTTATTACCGCTCAATCAAAGCTTAAAAGTGACAGAGGGTTTAGACATCAGCGCTACCGATTACCTTGATATCAATAAAATGGATATTGCTGCGCGGGTCGACTTGTCGAGCTTTGAAACGGATAAATCTTCTAATCGCTATCTGTCTTATATTAAAGGGCGAGTCGGGCGTAAAGTGTCTGATTTTTTCTTGGATTTTTTACAAGCGGAAGTCGGACTTGATCCGAAACAGCAAAATCAAGTATTGATGCAAGCGGTAGAAGACTTTTGTAGTGATGCCAAACTTGAAAAAGAAGAAGCGATTAGCTACAAAAAACAGGTCTATGACTACTGCAATGATCAGATCAAATCCGGCGATGAAGTTCAAGTTAAAGAGCTATCCAGTGAATTACCTGCCAGTCATGAAGGGACCAGCTTCTTGGAATTTACTCGTGAGCATGGTTACCAACTGGAAGAAAGCTTTCCTGGTGATCGCGCAACGGTACGCAAACTCACCAAGTATGTAGGGGCTGGTGGTGGATTGAACATCAGCTTTGATAGCTTGTTAATGGGGGAACGTGTCTTTTATGATCCGGAAACGGATACATTAACCATTAAAGGTACGCCACCAAATTTACGCGATCAGCTAACCCGAAAGGGTTAACCATCTGATGAGTATTGGTTTGCTTATGTATTGATAGAGTGAGCTGTCGATACCGCTAAAAACAAGGAGCACATAATGTGCTCCTTGTTTTTTTGGGGCATTAGTGACAGCAGCCTTAAACCGATTGATGTTGAACCACAACCTCTTCGTCAGTTAACACCTCATTCGCCGTCGCAGTTGGCTCACATTTGTCGACAAACCATCCCATATAAGAGGTAAAAATTGTGACAATAATGCAAACAAAGCTTAGCCACATGAATGGCGCATAAGATAAGGTTGCGACGCCTAAGATACTGGCCATATAGATACCATTATCACTCCAAGGCACCATTCCAGACGTTAGCGTGCCACCAAACTCGGCATTACGTGACAAATTTTTACGTTGATAGCCTAATCGGTCATAATTTTTGGCACAAATTTTTGGTGTCAGGATAAGTGAAACATACATCGCGGAACCAAATACGTTGCCCATAAAAGCCGTACCAATGGTACTGGTTGCTAATGAACCGCTATTGGTGACGCGGCGCTCAAATAATTTGGCAATCGTTTCGAGTACGCCGACTTTATCCAATAAGCCACCAAAGCCGAGACCAAAGATGATCACTGCAACGGATCCCAACATCGAAGACATACCGCCTCGGTTGAGAATTGAGTCAATAAAATCAACTCCCGAGGTAATGCTAAATGGAGCCCAAGCAGTATTAAAGGCGGGTAAGAAATCGACTTCTTGGATCATGACTGCCCAGATAATACCTAACAATGAACCAAAGCTAATCACAGGAAACGAAGGCATACGCAAGGCGAGTAAACCAAGGACAATCAGTACAGGAATGAAAGAGTAAGGGGTAATATAAAACTGGGTTTCCATTGCGGTGATGACCGACTGCACTTGTGACATATCGACGTTACCCGCGTAATGAAAACCAAATAGGGTAAACATGATGCCGGTAATCACATAACTGATCAGAGCAATCGGTAGCATGCCTTTAATGTGTTCCATCACTTCGACGTTCGACATTGAAGACGCCAGAATCACCGAATCAGACAGTGGCGACATTTTATCGCCAAAATAACAGCCCGATAATACTGCGCCAGCGGTGACGGGAGCAGGAACGCCAAGACCCTGACCGATGCCCATCATCGCAATCCCAGCTGTACCCGCTGCCCCCCAAGATGTCCCTGTAGCCAATGCTGTTAAAGAGCAGATCACCATCGTGGCAAGCAGGAAAATAGAAGGGTGAATGGCCTGTAGGCCATAATAGATAATGGTTGGTACGATGCCGCCAGCAATCCAAGTACCGACTAAAGCGCCGACGGCAAGCAGAATTAATACCGCTCCTAAGCCGTTAGAGATACCGGTCAACGCGGCTTTTTCTAGCTCTTTATACTGGTGTCCTAGGCGAACCCCTAATCCCATAATGATAAACCAGCCAATATAAAGTGCTAGTTGAATGGGTAAATCAAGTTGAGCGGTAAAAGAAAATGCTAATAATAAAAACAGCCCCAGTGCGACAATAACTTGTAACAAACTGGGTAAGCGTGTGGGGGCTTGTGTCATGTTTAGAACCTCGAGTTCGATGATATTACCAAGGAGAGGTAAGCATCCTTATTATTTGGCTGCGACTTTACATGAAATGTTGTCACATATCGAACTTAAAGCGAGTTGTTGTGATTTGTATCAGTTAAAAACATTACTGTAGTGTTAAATGTTGTTTTTTCGAAAAATTAATGAAATGAAACAGTTTGTAGCATGAAATTATTGTGTTGCAAGGTGTGAGTGATTAAGTGAAGTTTTAATTAATAAACACTAAAAAACGCCAAGTTAGACTTTTTCAGGGGTTGAACTTAAATCGACGATAAAGCACAGTAGATAACATGACATTCTATCATTGCCGCTAGGAGTGATAGATGAGGTTTTTATTTGAACACACGGAGAAGTAGTGCGATGAGAGTAGGTTTAGTCGGTTGGCGTGGCATGGTTGGCTCTGTATTAATGCAGCGCATGGTCGAAGAAAGAGATTTCGATGTCATTGAGCCAGTATTCTACAGTACGTCACAAATTGGTATTGCAGCCCCTAACTTGGGGAAAGACGCTGGAATGCTGCAAGATGCCTATGATATTGACAGTTTGAAGCAGTTAGATGCCATCATCACTTGTCAAGGTGGTGCCTATACGGAAAAGGTTTATCCTGCTTTGCGCCAAGCGGGATGGAAAGGGTATTGGATTGATGCGGCTTCTACGCTACGAATGGATCCTGAAGCGATTATCACCCTCGATCCTGTCAATTTAGCGCAGATTCAGCAAGGTATTCATCAAGGAACAACCACATTTGTGGGTGGTAACTGCACGGTTAGTTTAATGCTCATGGGATTGGGTGGCTTGTATGAAAAAGGCTTGGTTGAATGGACCAGTGCAATGACTTATCAGGCAGCCTCTGGGGCAGGTGCACAAAACATGCGTGAATTAATTTCACAAATGGGTGTGATTAACGATGCGGTTAGTTCGGAATTAGCCAATCCTTCGAGCTCGATTCTAGATATTGATCAAAAAGTAGCAGAAACCATGCGTTCAGCGTCGTTTCCCACTGATCAATTTGGTGTACCTCTCGCAGGTTCATTGATTCCATGGATTGATGTCAAACGTGACAACGGACAAAGTAAAGAAGAGTGGAAAGCTGGCGTTGAAGCCAACAAAATTTTGGGCTTACAGAATACCCCGATCCCAATTGATGGTACTTGTGTGCGCATTGGTGCGATGCGTTGTCACTCACAAGCGCTGACGATTAAATTGAAACAAAATATCCCACTTGATGAAATTGAAGAGATTATTGCCTCTCATAACCAATGGGTGAAAGTTGTTCCTAATGAACGCGATATCACTGCGCGTGATTTGAGCCCGGCGAAAGTCACCGGAACGCTATCGATCCCGGTTGGACGTTTGCGCAAAATGTCGATGGGGGATGATTTCTTGAATGCCTTTACCGTTGGCGATCAGTTGTTATGGGGAGCGGCCGAGCCACTTCGTCGTACATTACGAATTATTCTGGCAGAGAAACAATAAGCCAGCGTTAAGTCATCAAACCATACTTCGTCAAGCGAAAGCGCCTATGTGCTTTCGCTTTTTTTATGTTTTTTGATTGATGTTCAGTGATTCCCGTTAGGCCAAACCAGGGAATAAATTACGCAAACCGTTAGCAATAAACTCTATACCAAGTGCGCCAAGAATCAGTCCCATGATCCGAGTAATGACGTTAATACCCGTTTGGCCAAGTAAACGCACGATGTAAGGAGCGGAGCGAAACAGCAACCAAGAACCCAGACTAAAAACCACAATAGTTAAGGCAATGCCTATCGTATCAAACATACTTGGATAGCGTGAGCTATAGACGATGGTTGAACTGATTGCACCAGGTCCCGCCATTAAAGGCATCGCCAGTGGAACAACACCAATCTGTTCTCGACTGATGTATTCTGATTTTTCTTGCTTGTTTTGTTTATCCTCACCCAGTTTTCCGCTCATCATTGAAAAAGCAATGCTCAGTAACAGCAAACCACCTGCCACTCGGAATGAATCCAGTGAGATACTGAACATATCGAGTAGAACTTGCCCTGCAAGTAAGGCGGTAATTAAGATCACGGCGACAGCAATATTGGCCGTGGCTGCAGTTTTGTTCTTTTCTTCCAATGTCATATGGCTGGTTAAAGACACAAAAATAGGCATGATGCCAACCGGGTTAACCGCGGCAACCAGTCCTAGAAAAAATTGCAGGAAAATGGCGAGTTCAAAATGCATTAAAACAGTCTCTGACGATGAGTAAAGTAGATAGGCTAAGATAATGTATGTTAATCGAAACAAAATCACGAATGAAAAAAACTAGTTCATGGCTCTCATCATGATTAAGAAAAACTAATCATGGGATCATTGTGATAATGCACTGTTACAAATAATGTGGTCGAGATAGGTTTTTAATGATGATTTGTTAACATCCACACAGTTTCTGTAAAAAAAAGCCCAGGGGTTGGAGAGTTGCTGAAGAGTCTATATACTCAAACTGGCACATAAAACATTGGCTACAAATGGTAATGTTGTACAAAAATGAAACTTTTTTACAAAATGTTGTACTTTTTCTAGTTTATTGTGTTTGATAGCCTCTTTTTTAATCATGTGTTAATTTGTTGTTTTTCTTTGTTAATTCAACTTCTTATGTGTTTTTTTCTGGCTGTGTTTCTTGGGCGGTGCTATTTAGTTTTTGAGAACTGATCTGAGTCAATTTTTTTCAAACCGTGAAAGATTATACTCAGTTCTGAAAGCAATTTACTAAGTCTGTCGTTACTTAAGCTATTGTGAGACCAAAATAAAACTGAGAGACAGCAAGCTTAATAAAGAGTTTTTAACATTTTTCTATTTTAGGAGATTCACTATGCCGGTAACTAATTTGGCTGAACTTGATGCTCTTGTGGCTCGCGTTAAAGCGGCACAAGCAGAATTTGCAACTTACTCTCAAGAGCAAGTTGATAAAATTTTCCGTGCAGCATCTTTAGCCGCAAACCAAGCCCGTATTCCTCTCGCGCAACAAGCGGTAGCAGAATCAGGCATGGGTATTGTTGAAGATAAAGTGATTAAAAACCACTTTGCTTCAGAGTTTATCTATAACAAATACAAAGATGAAAAAACCTGTGGTGTCCTTGAAGAAGACGAAAGTCTAGGCACGATGACGATTGCTGAGCCTGTTGGTATCATCTGTGGTATTGTCCCAACGACTAACCCGACTTCAACCGCGATTTTCAAATCACTCATCTCTTTAAAAACGCGTAACGGTATTATCTTCTCGCCACACCCACGTGCGAAAAATTCAACCAATGACGCAGCGAAACTCGTTCTTGATGCAGCGGTAGCTGCTGGTGCACCGAAAGACATTATCGGTTGGATTGACCAACCTTCAGTTGAGCTTTCTAACGCCTTAATGAAGCACGATGGTATTGCGCTAATCCTTGCTACTGGTGGTCCAGGCATGGTGAAAGCGGCTTACTCTTCTGGTAAACCAGCTATCGGTGTTGGTGCCGGTAACGTGCCTGTTGTAATCGATGAAACTGCGGATATTAAACGCGCAGTCGCTTCAGTTTTAATGTCAAAAACGTTTGATAACGGTGTGGTTTGTGCTTCTGAGCAAGCGGTTATCGTTATGGATGAAGTTTACGATGAAGTGAAAGAGCGTTTCGCGACTCATAAAGCTCACGTATTAAGTAAAGCCGATGCAGATAAAGTACGCAAAGTCCTCCTGATCGATGGTGCGTTAAACGCGAAAATCGTTGGTCAACCAGCGACAGCGATTGCTGAAATGGCGGGTGTTAAAGTACCAGCGGATACCAAAATTCTAGTCGGTGAAGGTATCGGTGAAGTGTCTTACGATGACGAGTTTGCTCATGAGAAACTATCGCCAACACTAGGCATGTTCCGTGCTTCTTCTTTCGAAAATGCCGTAGAGCAAGCGGTTCGAATGGTTGAGATTGGTGGTATCGGTCATACCTCAGGTTTATACACCAACCAAGATATTAATGCAGACCGTATTCGTTACTTCGGTGACAAAATGAAAACGGCTCGTATTTTGATCAATATTCCAACCACTCACGGTGGTATTGGTGATTTGTACAACTTTAACGTAGCACCGTCTTTGACTCTGGGCTGTGGTTCTTGGGGTGGTAACTCTATCTCTGAGAACGTGGGTCCTAAGCACCTAATCAACAAGAAAACTGTTGCTAAGCGAGCTGAAAATATGTTGTGGCACAAACTCCCTAAATCAATCTACTTCCGTCGTGGTAGCTTGCCAATCGCACTGAGCGATCTTGAAGGTAAAAAACGTGCCTTCTTAGTAACAGACCGTTTCCTATTCAATAACGGTTACACTGACGAATTGGTTAGCATGCTCAAAGCATTGGGTATGGAAGTACAAACGTTCTTTGACGTGGAAGCAGATCCAACGCTATCTGTAGTTAAGAAAGGTGCCGAAGCGATGCAAAGCTTCCAACCTGATGTGATTCTTGCTCTTGGTGGTGGTTCACCAATGGATGCTGCGAAGATCATGTGGGTGATGTACGAGCATCCAGAAACTCACTTCGAAGAGCTTGCTATGCGCTTTATGGACATCCGTAAACGTATTTACAAGTTCCCGAAAATGGGCAAAAAAGCAGAGTTAGTGTGTATCACTACAACGTCTGGTACAGGTTCAGAAGTTACACCATTTGCGGTAGTAACCGATGACAAAACGGGTGCTAAGTACCCACTAGCGGATTACGAATTGACCCCTCATATGGCGATCGTTGATGCTAACCTAGTGATGAATATGCCAAAATCACTAACAGCCTTTGGTGGTTACGATGCGGTAACTCACGCTCTAGAAGCTTATGTTTCTGTATTGGCGAATGAGTACTCAGACGGTCAAGCTCTGCAAGCACTGAAGATGCTGAAAGAGTATCTACCATCAAGCTACAAAAATGGCGCTGCAGACCCAATCGCTCGTGAAAAAGTGCACAACGCTGCAACGATTGCTGGTATTGCTTTTGCTAACGCCTTCCTTGGGGTATGTCACTCAATGGCTCACAACATTGGCGCTGAGTTCCATTTACCACATGGCCTTGCTAACGCGCTATTGATTTCTAACGTTGTACGTTATAACGCGAACGATAACCCAACTAAGCAAACAGCATTCTCTCAATACGACCGTCCACAGGCTCGCCGTCGTTACGCAGAAGTTGCTGACCATCTTGGTTTAAGCCAAGCAGGCGACCGTACAGCACAGAAAATTGAGCGTTTATTAACTTGGTTAGAAGAGCTGAAGAAAGAACTCGATATTCCATTATCGATTCAAGCTGCGGGCGTTAATGAAGCTGACTTCCTAGCTAAAATTGATGATTTGTCAGTTCGTTCGTTCGATGACCAATGTACAGGCGCGAACCCACGTTACCCACTGATTTCTGAGCTTAAAGAAGTCCTTCTTTGTGCTTATTACGGTAAAGCTTTCGTTGAAGGTGAAACCTTCGAAGGCACGACCGTTATCAAGAAAAAAGATGACCAAAAACCAGCAAAGAAAAAGTAAGCTGAGTTAATGGGAAGTTTTCGCTAGCACGATACTTCTCGAATTGAATCAAGACCCTATCATAATTTATGGTAGGGTCTTTTTTTTGATGGCTATGTTGGGAAATTTTGTAAATGATTACTCCGATCAATAATCAAGATACCGACTGATTAACTGAGCGATAGCGGTGACGACAACGATGAAAATCTAGGGTTGCGTCACTATTTTAGCGCTATATAATGGCCTTCAGCTCAGAAAGCTTGATGAGCATCAAAAAACGAAGAGCAAGATAAATAACTTGCCAATAGAGCTCAATTTGATTCATCGCCTTTATTCAAAAGTGATAAACAGCAAACCTCTATAGACTTTACAACTGTATGACTAATTTTCTCAGTGTGACTCGTCGTGCTGATCCCTGATTGTTACCATTTGTTTGAGGATAGTTATTGTGACACGTATTATTGTTGTCGGTGGAGGTGCCGGTGGACTAGAGCTAGCCACTAAGCTCGGTCGAACGTTAGGGCGAAAGAATCGCGCTAACATCACCTTAGTGGATCGTAATTCCAGCCATCTATGGAAGCCATTGCTCCATGAAGTCGCCACTGGATCTTTAGATGAAGGCGTTGATGCATTGAGTTACCGTGCCCATGCTAAAAATCACTGTTTTGAGTTTCAACTTGGTAGTCTAGAAGCAATTGACCGTGAGACAAAGCGGATCACGCTGAGTGAACTGAGAGATGAACATGATGAGTTATTGATGCCAAAACGAGAACTGGAATATGATCTTCTAGTCTTAGCGATTGGCTCTAAATCTAATGATTTCAACACACCTGGAGTAAAAGAGCACTGTATTTTCCTAGATAGCCCAGAGCAAGCACATCGTTTCCGTACCGAAATGAATAATGAATTTTTAAAGCTACATGCTAAAAATGGTCAGGGAACGGTTGATATTGCGATTGTGGGTGCTGGAGCGACAGGTGTTGAATTATCCGCTGAATTGCATAATGCGGTGAAAGAATTACACAGCTACGGCTTTGGTGATTTAGATTCCAGTAAACTTAATGTCAATTTAATTGAAGCGGGCGAGCGTATTTTGCCTGCATTGCCACCGCGCATTTCTGCCGCCGCGCATAGCGAGCTGACTAAATTAGGGGTCAATGTTCGCACCACGACGATGGTTACTAAAGCTGAGAAAGATGGCTTAACCACCAAAGAGGGCGAAAAAATCTTGGCGACGATCATGGTTTGGGCTGCAGGCATTAAAGCGCCTGATTTTATGAAAGACATCGCAGGCTTAGAAACCAACCGTATTAACCAGTTAGTCGTCAAGGATACCCTTCAGACGACTCGTGATGATGATATTTTTGTGATTGGTGATTTGGCCCAGTGTACACAGGCGGATGGTAAGTTTGTTCCGCCACGCGCTCAAGCCGCCCATCAAATGGCGTCACAAGCGTTCAAAAATATTGTTGCTAAACTGAATGGCCGAGAATTAAAGCCTTACATCTACAAAGATCATGGCTCTTTAGTGTCACTAAGCCGTTTTTCTACTGTAGGCAGCTTAATGGGCAACTTAACCAAAGGTTCAATGATGGTTGAAGGGCGTATTGCGCGTGTGGTGTACATTTCTTTATACCGTATGCATCAAATGGCCTTGCATGGTATTTTTAAAACAGGGCTAATGATGTTGGTTGGACGAATCAACAGAGTGCTTAGGCCGAATCTTAAACTGCACTAATTAAATAAAAAAACCGAAGCATAAAACTCTGAATACCGCTCACTTAACCGTGAGCGGTTTGTTTTTATAAGGATAAGAACATTTAGATGATTTATCTGCCATTGATATGGCTAAGTACGCGACTTTTTTCACTTCAGTTATGAATAATTTATTTTTAATTAAGATTGATTTCTATATCTGACTCTATGGTAGAAGAACAAGTCAAAATATAACCTTCCTCGATTTCTTTCGCGGTTAATGCAGTTTGATTCAAAGTCGTTACACGACCTTTACTAATTTTACATTTACAAGAGCCACAAATACCGCTGCGGCAAGCGATGATCAGAGGGACTCCTGCATTTTCAAGTACATCAGCAAGCAATTGTCCTTTCTGAGCCTTGATGGTTTGAGCAAAGTTAGCCACGCCAACCTTGACCTCGGTGTCTGAGATCAGAGGTTTTTGAGTTTGAATTGGACTAAAACTTTCTTGATAAAAATTAGCCATATCAAAGCCGAGTTTGAGTAAGTAACCTTCAATATCTCGCATGAATTTATCGGGGCCACACAAATAGATATTACGTGAATGCATATCTGGCACTAGGGTTTTCAGCCAGTGTATATCAATTTTTCCTTGCGGATAGCCACTGTTCTTTGCGTCTTTTAACAACAATTTCAGATGAAAATTGTCGTACAAGGTGTGATAGGTTGCCAATGTATCAAAGTAGAGGGTTTGTTCGGGGGAACGAGCAATGTGCAAAAACTCAATATCAATCTCCATCGCATGGTGAAGCCAATATTTTATCATAGCCATGACAGGGGTGATCCCACATCCTGCACTGATAAGTAGTACTTTACTTTGCCCATCGTGAATTTTCGGTGGATGATCAATACAATTAAAATCACCTGTCGGAGGAAGTGCTTGGACAGTACCTGTCACCTGTAATTGATCAATCAAAAAATTCGATACTTTACCGCCATCTACACGTTTAACGGTAATTTGGAGGTAATTCTCTGCGTTCAACGAACTGATTGAATAAGCTCTAAATTCCATCTTTCCTGCTATCTTAACTCCAAGATTGATAAATTGTCCCGGTTTAAAATCAAACAGTAACGATTCGCTCGGTTCACCGAAGCGAAGAGAAACCGTATCTTCAGTTTCAAAGAATTTATCGATGCAGTGCAGTGTGACTGGCGTTTGACCCTGCCATTTAAAATACATAATATTCTCTCCTACTATCATCAAATTTAATGCCCTCATAAGAGGGCATTAAATTTTAAGCGGCCAAAATCGTTTTTAAGTCTTCTGCTACGTTGCCAATGCTACGCATATCGAACTTATCTTGAAGAATAGTGAGTAGATTATCGGTTAAAAATGCAGGAGCTGTTGGACCGGTGTAGATCCCTTTCACACCGAGTGCGAACAAGGTCAATAGGATCACTATCGCTTTTTGCTCAAACCAAGAAAGCACGAGTGTTAGAGGCAGTTCGTTGATATCGCAATCAAACTCTTTTGCCAGTGCCAAGGCCAACTGAATGGCTGAGTAAGCATCATTACATTGGCCCACATCCAATAAACGAGGGATACCATTGATGTCGCCAAACTGGTTTTTATTAAAACGGAATTTACCGCAGGCAAGAGTGAGGATTAAAGTATCGTCAGGCGCTGCAGCGGTGAAGTCGCTATAGTAGCTGCGTTCAGCTTTATCGCCATCACAACCACCGACTAGGAAAAAGTGTTTGATATTACCCTGTTTAACTTGATCGATGACGGCTGGAGCCGCATTCATGAGCGCATTGCGACCAAAGCCAACGGTGATCATCTGCTCTATCTCGTCATGCAGGAAACCAGATTGGTTTAATGCACACTCAATTACCTGATTAAAATCGTCACCTTCGATATGTGCAACATCCGGCCAGCCAACGATACTGCGGGTGAATAAGCGCTCAGCGTATTGGCCTACATTTGGGTTGAGTAAACAGTTGGAGGTCATAACAATCGCTCCAGGGAAATTAGCGAATTCTTTTTGTTGGTTTTGCCAAGCACTGCCATAGTTGCCAACCAAGTGAGGGTGTTTATTAAGCTCAGGGTAGCCGTGGGCAGGCAGCATTTCACCATTGGTATAAATATTAATGCCTTTACCGACCGTTTGTTGCAGGATTTTTTCTAGATCATGTAAATCGTGACCAGAGACTAGAATACACTTCCCCTTGATAGGTTTAACATTAACAGCGGTTGGCTGTGGATGGCCGAATGTGTCCGTTTCACCGAGATCAAGCATCTCCATGACTTTATAATTCATCAAGCCAATCTTCATTGAACAATCGAGTAGCTCTGAGAGGTCGTCAGGTTCGGTACCAAGCCAAGCCATAATGTCATGATATTGGGCGTAGATATCGTTGCTGGTTTGACCAAGTACACGCGCATGCTCCATGTAGGCAGCTGCGCCTTTTAAGCCATATAAACACAATAAACGTAAGCCAATCACATCCTCGTGAAGCATCTCTTTACCCCGATTAACCGCCACTTGTGGTGCGAGAGTTAAAATTGCCTCAACCGAATCAGGTAATTCAAATTGGGCAACGGCGGGTAGAGGTGTGATAGGTTGGTTAGTGAGTTGGCTGGCCGCCAGCACTTGTGCCTTTAAGCGCACTTGATATTCTGCAGCTAGATGAGTCAGCTCAAGAATACGCTGTGGATCGAAATTGACATTGGTTAAGGTAGCAAAGAAAGCTTTAGGAGCCCATTGATTGATCTCATCGTCAATGATATTGAACGAGTAGGCTTGGTTTGCCCAAAATGAAACGCCTTGCAATGTATAGACCAAGATGTCTTGTAAGTCAGAAACTTCCGCGGTCTTGCCACACATACCTTGCGTAAATGAGCAGCCTTTTATGGTTGGCGTCTGGATAGTCTGTTCACATTGAATACAGAACATAATAAATCTCCGGTGTGTTAACCCTAAACAGTTCATGTCTAGGGAAGGGCTAAAGGTAGAATCCTTTACCGAAGAGCAGAATTTATGCCAACTTGTAATTTGTTGATTTTAAAGTGGAAAATCAAACTAGTGGACTGTGGTTGATGTAAAAAAGACACCGACAGGATGTGATATTGACATCTGCTTAGTGGTCTATTTTGAGCCTACACCGAGTTTTTTCCCCATTCGGTACAGATTACCGCGATCCATATGCAGAAAATCGGCGGCCTTTGACCAAACTCCATCCGATTGTCTTAATGCATGTTCAATTAAGAGCTTTTGATACACTTCTACCAGCTCGCGCATCGATTTTGGATGGAGAGGAAAAAAGCTTGATGTTGTTTTCACATCCGAACGGTGGGGTAAAATATCAAAATGGTCGATATTAATCGTCGTATGAGCTTGCTGAATAGCATGAAGTGCTGCTCGCGTTAGTGCATGTTCCAGTTCACGCACGTTACCATACCAAGGCAAGCTTTCTAATTGACTGAGCAGCCTGGGGTGAACATGTAAATTTGGGGTATTGAATTGGTGACGTACTTTTTCGAGTAAGTAACCAGCCAGTACAGGAATATCCCCTTCACGTATTCTCAATGGGGGGACCGTTATGGGAAAAACATTGAGGCGGTGAAATAAATCCGCACGAAAATGCCCCTCTGCGACTTCTTGAGCTAAATTACGGTTGCTGGCTGCAATGATCCGGACATTAACCAAAAGGTGTTTATCACTGCCAACACGTTGTAGTTCTCCTTGCTGAATCACACGGAGCAATTTGGCTTGCAGGATTAACGGCAATTCGCCGACTTCGTCGAGAAACAGTGTTCCCCCATCTGCAAGTTCAAATTTACCCGCTCGGTGCTGATTTGCACCAGTGAAGGCGCCTTTGACATGACCAAACAACTCACTTTCCGCTAGGCTTTCGGGTAATGCTGCGCAATTGACATAAATCATCGGATGGTCACGACGATGAGATTGAGCGTGCACTTGATGGGCGACTAATTCTTTACCGGTTCCTGTCTCACCCAAAATCAATACTGCATAGTCTGAGGGGGCGACGATAGCGATTTGCTGACGAAGTTGCTGGATTTGTGGGCTAAGACCGACCATCTCACCTTGTTGTGAGCGGGCTTGCTGAATCAACGTTTGGGTGATGGTGCTTTGTTTTTTATTCTGTGCTTTAAGTGCTTTTAATTGAGCGATGTTGCGTAAGGTGGCCGCGGTCAGTGCCGCGAAGGTGTCGATCATTATAGGGTCAAGATGATCAAAAGCGCCGATGGTCAGTGAGTCCATCGTTAACGCTCCGACTAACTGGCCATCAACATAAAGGCTACGCCCTAAGCAATCATGCACGGTGAGTGAGGGCTGTTCATTGAGTAAAGCACCATCAAAAGGATCGGGTAATGGACAATTGGCATCAAAGCGGACGGTTTGTTGGCTATGTAGAATTTGTTCTAAACGAGGGTGCACTTTAGGAAAATAGCGTTGACCCAAGACACTCGTTGATAAGCCTTTTACCGCGACAGGTGTTAAAAATTCATCGTGATCAAAAACAAATAGTGCGGCCGCGTCGCAAGGAAAAACGCAAGCGACGCCATCAATCATACATTGATATTGTTGCTGACTAGATAGGTTGGAACTTAAGTTCAATGCTATGTTAAGCACAACTTGATCGATCGCTTTGGACATAAGTAGCTCTGTTTAATCATCGAGCTCAATATGCTAACAGTTAGATGTCATATTAACATCGCATGGTTATTTTTATTGATGTGTGATTGACATCGATCAATTTTCAATAACATTATAACTGAGTCAGTCATGTTGATTACGTTGGTGCTTTTAAAGTATCTGGTGATCGGTGGCTTATGCTACAGAGTCAATCTATATCATTGAGATAGAGAGTATGCTTAGCAGGACTTATTTTATTGTTTTAACTGATATTGATTACTGTACTGATGTGAACCACTTGAGATTGGCTCTGGAATAATTGAAAAAACCAGTCCTGCTTTTGGTTGACCATGAAAAATAAACCGATTTTGGGCAAGGCATTCTTGCTTCGCTTCGCACGCTTGAGCGAGCTGTTGACTAGGAATATTGCTAGGGTCACAGATAATTTCTAAGCGAGTCAGTTTGAGCTGGGCAAAACTCCACTCTATCAACGCAGCTAGTGCTTCTTTCCCGAACCCTTGTTGTTGATGATCGTCTCCTATCCAATAGCCTAAACTCGCCATATTAAACGTGGTAGAAAACTCATTAATCGCGACCATACCAACGATTTGCTGCGTTGCTTTATCGATCACCGCAAAGCCATAGGCGTCAGCTTTTATCCAGTTTAATCGTGTTGCCAGAATAAATCGTTCAGCCTCTTGTTGGTTAAAGTGGGCATGACACCAATCAATCCATCGATGTAAGGAGGGCGAGTGTTGAATAAGTCTTGCAAATTCGACCGCTTCATCAACCGATAAAAGGCGTAATTGCAAACGCTGAGTATTGATCACAAATTCTGGGTTCATGGGAGACGGTCCTATTCTCGCTTCGTTTCCTGATGATTTAACAATCTATACCCTTCCTATTTGAAGCTGCAGGGGCGTTGGCTATGTTCGTTCATCCCAATCACATAACCGGTCTATACTCATAGGGCCTCACTCACTTGCCGCCTACCTTCAACTCCAAGTTGTTTGCGTATAATATCAGACCATATAAAGACCCAACGCCCATATAGGGCGTTGGATAGGATTATTGAACTCGGCGAACTTGGATAATCATGCCCATAAGAGGGTGGTCCAAATAATGGGTTTCGCCACTGCGCATGCGGCGTTTTTGATCGAGGCGATAACTTTTCAAAAAAGATTGTTTTTCCATCGTTGGCGATATGGCAATGAGGTGCCCATCTTGTACATTGGTGCGTGTATCTTGGTTGAGTTCATCTAAGTCCAGCGAGGGATCTTGAAGGATAACTTCACGCACACTCGGTTTTTTTAAGTCAAAATTAGCTTCGGCAAACAGAAAGTGCTGGACATAAATTTGTAGGGTGCCATCAAGCTCATACAGCGGTGGGGTGATGGTCTGTTCAACTACGTCATCAATTGGGCGGTATTGCTCAGTTTGTGCGACTCGTTCACTGCCGTCAGGATTAAACAGGGTTGAGTAGTCTTTCCCCGCTTGAATATGAAAAACGGGAGCGGATGCTCGTCCTTGATCCCCTTGACGCCAAGCAGTATGTAATAATACTTGAAAGCCGGCATGATTGCGTAAACGCTGAGCTTGATCAGTCAGTTGATAGTCCGATTGAGAGAGCATACGTACGCCTTTACTTTGTCGATATTGGGCATCACTTAGGTTGCCTGCACGCGAGAGATTAATCTCAGGCAACGTATCTGGCCATGACTCTTGCGTTTTCTCCGCGTCAATTGCACGTTGGAAGATGATCACTTCAATATCGAATTGTCGCTGCGCTAGGCTGGGCATGGCAACGAGCAAAAGCAGTAGTGGGATCAGTTTTTTCATTATGACTCCGTCAATGTGCTGGGCACGTATTTGATTCTATTGAGCCTACCATATTAGGCAGCAGGTAGTAGATTGTGCTGGAATTCTTGCAGCATGTCTGTAACAAATTGAATTCTTTCTCTTCTATCAACCAGTGGAAGGATAAACTTCAATTTAGTCGGACCTTCCATCGCAAATTGTTTCGGTTGTGCATGAAGTAGTTTAACCAAAAACATCGGATTAATGTCAGCGTTAGGGTAGAACTCAATATACCCGCCTTTTTCATGCGCTTCGATTTTACGAATTTTCAGTGCGGCGGCGTTGAGTTTCAGTTGGGCAATAGTCAACAGATTCAAGGCTGCATCCGGCAGTTTACCAAATCGATCGATTAATTCGACTTTAAGTTCAGCCAATTCAGTATCATCGGCGACACTGGCGATTTGTTTATAGAGTGATAAACGGCTGTTGATATCAGGGATATAATCATCAGGCAGCAGAGCTGGGATTCGTAGCTCGACTTCACTTTGTTCACGCAGTAGATCATCCAATGATGGCTCTTTACCCGATTTTAAGGCTTCAACCGCTTGTTCTAGCATCTCCATGTATAAGCTAAAACCAATCGATTGGATCTGACCACTCTGCTCATCGCCGAGTAACTCACCCGCTCCGCGAATTTCTAAGTCGTGGGTTGCTAAGGTAAATCCTGCGCCGAGATCTTCAAGCGAAGCAATGGCCTCTAAGCGTTTAATCGCATCTTTGGTCATCGCTTTGGGATGCGGTGTTAATAAATAAGCATACGCCTGGTGGTGAGAGCGACCTACTCGTCCGCGTAATTGGTGTAATTGAGCCAATCCAAGAGTATCGGCGCGATTAATGATAATGGTATTGGCGGTGGGTACATCTATCCCCGTTTCAATGATAGTGGTACACACCAGTACGTTGTAACGCTGATGATAAAAATCATTCATGATTTGTTCGAGTTCACGCTCACGTAATTGTCCGTGGGCGACGGTGACACGAGCTTCAGGGATAAGCGCTTCCAAATCGGCAGCAACTTTCTCGATGCTTTCGACTTGGTTGTGTAAAAAGTAAACTTGACCACCACGCATGATCTCCCTTAGAACCGATTCTCGAACAACACTGTCCTCATGTTGACGGACAAAGGTTTTAATCGCCAAGCGACGAGCAGGCGGTGTTGCAATGATCGATAAATCGCGCATACCACTCATTGCCATATTCAGTGTGCGTGGAATCGGTGTGGCCGTTAACGTTAAAATATCTACATCGGCACGCATGGCTTTGACTTTTTCTTTCTGACGAACCCCAAAGCGGTGTTCTTCATCAACGATTAATAGCCCTAAATCGGCAAAGATGAGATCACTGGAGAGGAGCTTGTGTGTTCCCACGACAATATCGACTTTGCCTTGGGCAACATCTTGCATGATCTGCTTTTGTTCTTTGGCTGATTTAAAGCGTGATAGTACCTCGACACGGATCGGTAAATTGGCAAAACGGTCGCGGAAATTTTCAAAATGTTGCTGAGCTAATAAAGTTGTGGGTACTAAAATAGCCACTTGTTTATTGTTATCGGTACAAACAAAAGCAGCGCGCATCGCGACCTCAGTTTTACCGAAACCAACATCGCCGCAGACGAGTCGATCCATCGCTTTGGCTTGACACATGTCCGACAGTACCGCATTGATCGCCATGGCTTGATCGTCGGTTTCTTCAAAGGGAAAGGTGGCTTTAAAGGTGGCGTATTGGTCACGATCCAAACGGAAGGGATACCCTGGTTTCAGTTCGCGTTTAGCGTAGACATCAAGCAGTTCGGCAGCGACATCGCGGACTTTTTCCGCCGCTTTCTTGCGTGCTTTAACCCAGCTTTCTCCTCCCAGTTTATGGAGTGGCGCGGATTCTTCTGCACCTCCGGAATAACGGCTAATTAAGTTCAGTGATGAAACGGGAACATACAGCTTGGCTTCATTTTGATATTCAAGCGTAACGTATTCGGTAGTAATGCCTCCTGCTTCGAGGGTTTGTAAGCCTAAGTAACGTCCAATACCATGGTCGATATGCACTACGGGCTGTCCCGGTTTTAACTCGGCAAGATGGCGGATCACCGCATCACTATTGGTGGATTTACGTTCTTTCTTTCGACGTTGAACCACCCGTGCTCCGAGTAAATCGGCTTCACAAATCAAGGCGAGAGATGGATCAGTGAAAATCGCACCACGTTCGGCAGCGCCGATCACCAAAGCCAATCGCTCTGAACTTTGCCAAGCGTCATCAAAAGAAGCGAATGCGGTAGGGCGTAACTTAATTCGCTGTAATAGCTCGAGTAGCGCTTCGCGTCGTCCTTCAGACTCAACCGAGAAAATAATCTTACCGGTAAATTGCTCGCTAAATTGACGTAAGGCGGCGAGGGGTTCTTTATTTTGCTGTTGAATCGCTAAATCAGGCAGTGCGGTAATGGCTAAGTTACTTCTACCGGCCTTTTCTGGAATCGGGTCGATGGACAGTTGTAACTGAGCAAAATATTTGGCGCGCGCGAATAAATCGTCTTTTTTTAACCACAATTCGTCAGGCGCTAGCAATGGGCGTAACGGATCTATATTCCGTTGATCATAACGATACGCGACATCAGCGAGAAATTGGTCAATGGCGCTTTCAACCTGACCTAATAAAATTAATTGACTATGATCTGGGAGATAATCAAACAGTGTTTCGGTATGTTCAAAAAATAGCGGTTGCCAATATTCAATCCCCGCAGGCCATGTGCCTTTAGAAACCTGCATATAGATAGATTCAGGCTCACGACGGGCATCAAATCGTTGCCGAAAACGGGCACGAAATGCTTCTATGGCTTGCTCGGTGGTCGGAAATTCATGAGCAGGAAGTAGGCGAATTTGATCGATTTGCTGAATAGAGCGTTGATTTTCTGGGTCAAAAATTCGAATCGTGTCAATTTCATCATCAAAAAAATCAATTCGATAAGGGGAATTACTGCCCATAGGGAAGAGATCCAGGATCGACCCACGACTGGCGTATTCTCCCGGCCCAAACACCTGATCTACATGACGATAACCGGAGTTTTCTAACTGAACGCGTAATTTGGCTAAAGAGAACCGATCCCCTTGTTTGACCATCAAGGTGTGTTGAAGTAAGAAATCACGTGGCGTCTGGCGTTGTAACAAGGTACTGACCGGGACAACAGTGATCCCAGTTCCTAAAGAGGGCAACTGATATAAGCGAGCGATGCGATCAGAAATAATCTCTTGATGAGGTGAAAAATTATCGTAGGGTAAGGTTTCCCAATCAGGAAATAAGCCGACCGGGGCTTGACTGAATTGCTCTAGCTCCTGAACCAGTTTTAATGCTGTCTGTGGATCGGGTACTGCCAACAAGGTGTGGCTTGAGTGACGATTAGCGAATTCAGCGATGGTTAGCGCGAGACTGGCACCGGGTAAATTGCCCAGTTGCTTCTTATCCCCAGCACCACGCAGATGTGGGAGTGTTAATACAGTTTTTGTCATCATTATTGAGTGGGTCGTTATGGTTTTTCTCGATCTAAAGAGCGTTGACGCAACAGTTTCTGTTGGCAATGAAGCGCAGCTTTAATGAGTAGGTCTTGGTCATTATCACGCAGGAGAGTGTATCTGACGCTAATAATCGTGGAGTCGGGATCCGTTTCACAATCGATAACTTCGCCATAACAATAAATCGCTGCTGCGGGATGCTCTAGGAATAATTTAATGCGTAGTGGTGTACCTAGTACGAGCGCGTCTCTGGCTCGATAAGTAAATTGACTGGCACCGAACGACAAGGTTGAGGCACGTTGAGCAGGATCATCTTGTTGGGCGAGCATAAAGCTCAGCAACAGATTCAGCTTAGAATTCTGCGTTTCTAGCAGTTGGATAACGTGTTTAAAATCGCTGTTTTTGAGTTCGAGCCGCGCAGCATCATTTAATTGATCAAGTTGACTAAACTCACTGGCCACAACAAAAGGTGCGGGGATTTCCGCCTCAAAATCGATCTGAGAAGGCAAACGAAAGTTAGCCGCTAACGGCTCGATGTTAATTGTCAGTGCGTGGTATACCGAAAAAAAGTCTTGGTCAGTCATATTGGGTTTCCTTCTCACCTTTGTTGATTATCGTCATAAAGAATCAGTAATCAAGCAAAGTGAGAGTTTTGTTGTAAATCAATCAGCGTGATGGCAAATAAATCTTACCGCCATTTTTGTTGTGATAACGGCGTTTAACAAAGATTTGGCAAAGAAAAACTACAACCTTGGACCGATTCTCGTTACAGTAGCGGCCTATTATGGCTTTGGTTTGTATTATGTTTCATCCTATTTCGATATTTATCGGTTTACGTTATTTACGCGGACGTTCAGGTGATCGGTTTAGTCGATTTGTCTCTTATATGTCGACTGCTGGGATCACGATTGGTGTGATGGCTTTAGTGACGGTATTGTCGGTGATGAATGGTTTTGAATCGCAGTTGAAAAACCGTATTTTGGGGGTTTTGCCGCAAGCGGTGATCGGACAAGCGCAGGAAAAAACCCAATGGCAAGCACAAGCCCCCGATTTTATTAGAGAGTTATCCACTTACAAAGCGCCACAACCGATGGTAAGAAGTGAAGCGGTGGTGCAAAGCTCGTGGCAATTATCGGCGGGTTTATTGGTCGGTATTGCGCCGCAAGCTGACGACCCGATCGCCGATTATCTGATTGCTGGTCGATTAAGCGATTTACAACCTGGTGCCTATCATATTTTCTTAGGTCACACTCTGGCTCGTGATCTCAATGTTTCCGTTGGCGATACGGTTCGCTTAATGGTGACTCGCGCCAGTCAATTTACGCCTTTAGGACGTATTCCTAGCCAACGCAATTTCACGGTGGCCGGACTGTTTAATACTGGCTCTGATGTTGATGGGCAACTGATGATCACTCATCTACGAGATGCGGGTCGCTTACTGCGTTTCGACGATCAGACGATTTCTGGCTGGCGACTCTTTATGGCCGATCCTTTTGATGTGGCGACGTTGTCAACGACCTCTTTGCCGGATGGTTGGTATTGGAGCGATTGGCGTGAACAACGTGGTGAGTTATTTCAAGCAGTCAGAATGGAAAAAAACATCATGGGCCTAATGCTGGGACTGATTGTTGGAGTCGCGGCGTTTAATATTATCGCCGCCCTAATCATGGTGGTGATGGAAAAGCAGGCGGAAGTGGCGATTTTAAAAACCCAAGGTATGACCGATCAACAAGTTTTAGCCATTTTTATGGTGCAAGGCGCGAGCAGTGGGGTGATTGGAGCGGTTGTCGGTGGAGTGTTGGGCGCTCTGCTAGCAGCGAACTTGAATAGCATCATGAACACGTTAGGCGTCGCGCTATTTTCATTAGGCGGAGAGTTGCCCGTGGCGATCAACCCGATACAAATTGCGGTGGTGGTATTGCTGGCAATATTGCTTAGCTTTTTAGCCACCTTATTTCCTTCTTATCGCGCATCTAGAGTTAAACCCGCTGAGGCTTTACGTTATGAATGATCTTTTACGCTGTCAGCAGCTTTATAAAATCTATCAAGAAGGTGAGTTGCAGACTCAAGTTTTGAAAGGGGTGAGTTTTTCGATGCAACGCGGTGATCTGGTCTCGATCATTGGTTCTTCTGGCTCAGGAAAAAGCACTTTACTGCATATCCTTGGTGCGCTGGATGAAGCGAGCAGCGGCGATGTTGAATTTCTTGGCCAGCCATTACATCAACTGAGTTCGAATAAACAGGCCAAGATGCGTAATCAACATCTTGGTTTCGTGTATCAGTTTCATCATTTACTGGCTGATTTTACCGCGCTCGAAAACGTAGCGATGCCACTATTAATTGGTGGTAAAAAAGCCAGCGAAGCAAAACGTTCGGCTCAGGCTTTGTTGGCGCGAGTCGGCCTCGGTCACCGTTTGCAACATCGTCCTTCAGAGTTATCGGGCGGAGAGCGGCAGCGTGTTGCGATTGCTAGAGCGTTGGTCAATCGACCGGATTTAGTGCTAGCAGATGAGCCTACTGGCAATTTAGACCACACCACGGCATTGGCGATTTATGATTTGATGCGTGAATTGAATCGTGAGTTTAATACGGCTTTTTTAGTGGTGACTCATGATGGCGAATTGGCAGCAAAAATGGATCGACAACTGCATATGCAAGATGGCTTATTGCTCAACGTTGCGGAGGCATAATGTTTGCAGATTTGGCGCTAGTGATTGGCGCGCGTTTTAGTCGTGCTAAGCAGCGTAATAAGCTGGTGTCGTTTATCGCTTTATCTTCGACACTCGGTATTGCCGTTGGGGTTGCGGTTATCATTATTGGTTTATCGGCGATGAATGGCTTTGAGAGAGAGCTGCAGCAACGTGTATTGTCGGTTATTCCTCATGGTGAGTTTGAAGGGGTACGTGGGCCAATCGAACATTGGCCAGACATTGTCCAAAAATCAACGCTACATCCTCAGGTTCAAGCGGCGGCACCATACGTGAAGTTTACCGCATTAGTTGAGCGAGGGGTGCAGTTAAAAGCCATAGAAGTACGAGGGGTCGATACACAAAGGGAGCGTGCCGTATCGCGGCTTGCCGACTATGTTACCCCCGGTGTATGGGAAGCTTTTGTTCCGGCTCAACAGCAAGTCATTTTAGGCAAAGGTGTTGCCGATCAACTGCAAGCCGCAGTGGGGGATTGGATCACTTTGCTGATCCCAAGTAGTCATACTGGGCAAGCGGTTCAAGCCCCGAAAAGAGTCCGAGTAAAGGTGGCCGGTTTACTGGAATTAAATGGTCAAATTGATCATAATCTCGCGCTGTTGCCTTTAGAAGACGCTCAGCAATACAGCAATTTAAACGATAAAGTTACGGGGGTGTCGATTAAAGTTTCCGATGTCCTCAAAGCCAATCAAATTGTTCGTGAAGTGGGTAATACGCTAGAAGAGTATGTTTATTTGCGTAGTTGGCAGCAAAAATATGGTTTTTTATATCGTGATATTGAAATGGTGCGAACCATCATGTATCTGGTCATGGTATTGGTGATTGGGGTCGCGAGCTTTAATATTGTTTCTACCTTAATGATGGCAGTGAAAGATCGCGCTGCCGATATTGCCATTTTGCGCACGATGGGCGCGAATGATCGCTTAATTAAACGCATTTTCGTCTGGCAAGGGGTATTTTCTGGCGTTATGGGTAGCGTTGTGGGCAGCATGGTTGGGGTGTTTATGGCGCTAAATTTGACACCGATTATTCAGAGTTTAGAAACCTTGTTAGGTCATCAATTTCTTTCAGGGGATATTTATTTTGTCGATTTCCTTCCTTCTCAACTTGAATGGTCAGATGTATTACTGGTTTCGAGTACCGCGATTATCTTAAGTTTATTGGCGACTTGGTATCCAGCTTCTCGAGCCAGCCGTTTGCATCCTGCGGCGGTTCTAAGCAGTAAATAACCCCGTTATTCTCTTCGTTAATAAAAAGAAAAAGGACCTAATGGTCCTTTTTCATCTTTTGTATACTGCTGGTTACTCAGAAAAATGTTGTATCACTCGCACGATGATTCGCTAGAGCTGCACAGCCACTAACAAAATCAATATGGTTTATTTTATCGTATTGGTCACGCGGCGTTTTTGCCAGCTTCGCACGACGGAATAGCGCCATAAACCTCGAATACCAAAGTAACCTAATAAGCCAGCGACAATACCACAGACTAAACTACCCAACAAAAAGGGTGGACCAATGGTGTGCATCTGATGGTGAAGAAATTCCCACGTTAATTCAAAATGAAAAGGTTGCGGCGGAGTATTCATTAACCAAGCGCCAACTTTATAAGAGAAATAAAAGATAAATGGCATAGTGATCGGATTGGTTATCCACACCAAGGCAACAGCGAGGGGTAAGTTCACACCACAAATAATCGCTACGCCAGCAGACATGATCATTTGGCTAGGTAGCGGCACGAAGGCCATAAATAAACCGACTGCAAACGCACCAGCAGCAGAGCGTCGATTTAAACACCACAGATTCGGGTTGTAGAGGACGGAGCCAAAAATTTGTAATGCCTTTTGACGCTTAATAACAGCGTGATCAGGCATAAAACGTTTAATAAACTTTCTTGGCATAAGGAAACATGGCTCTCTTATCGAATTACTGGACGTTGGCTTCGTTCTCGTTAACGATACTCTCTGCCCCATTTTGGCCTTGGATGCCCAAATGGCCTATTATCATTGGCATTGTTGTTGTGTTGATGATGAGTCTCGTGACACGCCGAGGCAGGGGATGCATCGGAATTACACTGGCCTTAGTGTTGATAATAACACACGGAAATAAAGTAACCGCACAGTCCAATAATATCTTACAATTTGCGACAGATATTACCATAAAAGGTGTCGCTGACAGCTTTTTTACTGCTCATCGCTACGGTTTTAGTGGTTCTTTTGTAGTGAGATCAATCAATGGTCAATCTTTACCCCGATTTTTGTCTCCCACGGTACGTTTAAATTCCCCGATCGCCTTACAATTGGGTGATCATGCTCAATTTGTGGTACAGGCGAAGCCGATTTATGGGCGATTGAATGAAGTCGGGTTTGATCAAGAAGCCTTTTTTCTGAGTCAAGGCTGGAGCGCACAAGCGACCGTTCGTCCCAATACAGCTTATCAAATCATCCCCAGTTCAAGTTTGCGGGCGATATTTTTTCAACAGATTGAGCAACGAACGCGATCCAGCGAGGTTCAAGGCTTTATTTTAGCCCTCACTTTTGGTGAGCGTAGCGGGATTACTGAACAGCAGTGGTTGGAATTACGTAATAGCGGTTTAATCCATCTCACTGCGATCTCGGGGTTGCACATCGGTATGGCATTTGGTTTTGGCTATTTGTTGGGGGGGATGTGTAGCCGCCTTTTGAGAAAGGGCTTATGGCTACCTTTTGTTTGCGGTGGATTGTTTGCACTTGGTTATGCTTGGCTGGCAGGTTTTACGCTACCGACTCAGCGAGCATTGATGATGTGTTGGTTAAATATTCTATTAGTAATGTTTAATGTTCGAGTGACCGCTATTCAACGGGTATTATTAACGTTAGCTGTGATATTGGCTTTGGATCCCTTCGCTTCATTAAGCACAAGTTTTTGGTTGTCTTTTTTAGCGGTCAGCTTTGTCATTTACCAAGTCTCCGTCATCGATAGTCGATGGCCGCTATGGAAGAAAGTGCTTGCTGGCCATCTATTGTTAGTGATGTTAATGGCTCCGGTGACGGCTTACTTCTTCTCTGGCGTTAGCCTTTATTCCGCGCTTTATAATCTCGTGTTTATTCCTTGGTTCAGCTTTGTGGTTGTTCCCTTACTGTTTATTGTCTTGTGCGGCAATGTGTTGATGGCCGATCAGGTCCAGTGGCTTTGGACTTGGGTTGAAGCGGCTTTAATGCCGTTTAGCTGGTCGTTAGGCTTTGCAGAACATAGCTGGTTACCGGTTAACCAAACGTGGCAATATAGTTTGTTGGCCTTATTTTTAGTGATGATGTTACGGCCACTTTTGACCGCGCGATCTCTTATTGCGATTGGGTTACTTTTTAGCGCGACTTGGTTAACGATACAACCGAAGGTCTACTGGCAAGTGGATATGTTGGATGTTGGACATGGCTTGGCGATGGTTATTGAGCGTAACGGACGTTATGTTTTATACGATACAGGGAGTAGTTGGCATGAAGGCAGCGTGGCGACATCACTGATTATTCCATTATTAACTCGACGCGGAGGACTAGATGCCCTTGATGGCGTGATCATTAGCCATAGTGATAATGATCACGCGGGAGGATTAGCCGATATTCAATCGCGGCTAAAACCAGCTTGGATTCGCGCTAGTTACCGCAATGAACATTTCTCTCCGTGTATTCAAGGTGAATTCTGGCAATGGCAAGAATTGACTTTTGAAGTCGTGTGGCCACCTCGTTTGGTTGATAGAGCGGATAACCCTCATTCTTGTGTGGTGCGTATGGTTGATAAGCAATATGGGCATAGTGTGTTGTTGACCGGTGATGTGACGGCGATTGGTGAGTGGTTACTCAGTCGTGACGCGTTATTAGACAGTGATGTGTTAGTGGTTCCTCATCATGGAAGTCAAACGTCTTCTACACAAGCGTTTATAGAAAAGGTCAATCCACAGTTGGCGATTGCTTCATTGGCGAAAGGTCATCGATGGCGATTACCTCATCCAGACGTTCTCGCACGTTATCAATCTTTAGACATTCCGTGGCTTGATACGGGAGAGGTCGGACAAATAACACTCCGTTACCAAGGATCTCAACGTCAGCTTTTCACCTTACGCGGTGGGCGAATCACGCCTTGGTATAGGCAGATGCTACGTAAAGAGGTAGAATGAGGTCAATTTTGTAATATCGATAAAGCAGCTTTATGTCACTCAATTCTGACGAAACAACTTGGCAAACCTTTAAGCGTCTTTGGACTTACATCCGTCTTTATAAAGTCGGATTGGTGCTGGCGACCATCGCTTTAGTGATCAATGCGATCTCTGATACCTACATGATCTCCTTACTAAAGCCGCTATTAGATGAAGGTTTTGGTGGTACAGACTCTAATTTTTTGCAGATCTTACCTTTTCTTATTCTTGGTCTGATGTTTATTCGTGGCTGTAGCGGTTTTGTTTCTGCTTACTGTTTAAGTTGGGTATCTGGCAATGTAGTGATGCTGATGCGTAGGCGGATTTTTAATCAGTTTATGCATATGCCAGTCAGTTTTTTCGATCGTGAGTCAACCGGTGGTTTATTATCGCGAATTACTTATGATTCTGAACAGGTTGCCGGTGCCACGAGTCGAGCAATGGTCAGTATTGTTCGTGAAGGGGCCAGTATCATTGGTTTATTAACCTTGATGTTCTGGAACAGTTGGCAACTCTCTCTAGTTTTAATTGTGGTTGCTCCAGTTGTTGCGATTGGCATTCGAGTGGTCTCTAAACGCTTTCGAAAAATCTCCAAAAATATGCAAACAACCATGGGCCATGTCACTTCGTCGGCAGAACAGATGCTTAAAGGCCATAAAGTGGTTTTAAGCTATGGTGGACAAGAGGTTGAGCGTAAACGCTTTGATAAAGTTAGCAATCAAATGCGCCAACAGACCATGAAGTTAGTCTCGGCTCAAGCAGTAGCCGACCCTGTGATTCAAATGATTGCTTCATTAGCCTTGGTGACGGTCTTATTCTTAGCTAGTGTTGACTCTATTCGTGCAGATTTAACGCCTGGTACCTTCACGGTTATTTTCTCGGCGATGTTTGGTTTGATGCGCCCTTTAAAGGCTTTGACCAACGTAACTTCAGAGTTTCAACGAGGCATGGCCGCAACACAAACGTTATTTGCGTTAATGGACCTGGAAACCGAGCGCGATAATGGTAAGTTTGTGACAGATAAAGTGCGTGGTGATATTGCCGTAAAAGATGTCTCTTTTACTTATCAAGGTAAAGAAAAACCGGCATTATCGCATGTAAGTTTTACCATTCCTCAAGGCAAAACCGTTGCACTCGTCGGACGTTCCGGATCGGGTAAGTCAACCATTGCTAATTTGTTTACCCGTTTTTATGACGTCGATTCCGGTGCCATCTACCTTGATGACCACGATATTCGTGATTACACGCTGAGCAATTTGCGGCAACATTTTGCTTTAGTCTCGCAAAATGTTCATTTATTTAATGACACCATCGCCAATAACATCGCTTACGCGGCACAAGAGCAATACAGCCGTGAGCAAATAGAAGAGGCTGCCCGCTTAGCCCATGCGATGGACTTTATACAACATTTACCACAAGGCTTAGATACAATAATTGGTGAGAACGGAGCCAGTCTCTCTGGTGGCCAACGTCAGCGTATTGCGATTGCTCGCGCTCTGCTGCGTGATGCTCCTGTGCTTATTTTGGATGAAGCAACTTCAGCATTGGATACTGAATCAGAAAGAGCGATTCAAGCCGCGCTTGACGAATTACAGAAAAATAAAACGGTATTAGTGATTGCTCACCGACTTTCAACGATTGAACAAGCTGATCAAATTTTAGTGGTTGATGACGGTGAGATCATTGAGCGTGGGAATCATGCTGATCTCATCAAACAAAATGGCGCTTATGCGCAATTGCATCGTATTCAGTTTGGCGATTAATCCGTGATAGACAAATTGTGGTTTGGACGCCATCCGCTCTATTTTTTGCTTTGGCCACTTTTGTGGCCATTGAGTCGACTGTTTTATGTGATCAGTACTCGTCGCCGGCATGCCTTTTTGTCTGGTAAAAAAGCGCGTTATCGAGCGCCATTGCCAGTGATTGTTGTCGGTAACATTACCGCTGGTGGTAATGGTAAGACCCCCGTTGTAGTTTGGTTAGTGGAGTTACTGCAACGTCAAGGCTATCGACCGGGCGTGGTTTCAAGAGGATACGGAGGTAAGGCGGCTCAATATCCGTTATTGGTTACTGACCATACCTTACCGACCGAATGTGGTGATGAGCCTAAGCTGATTTATCAACGTACAGGTGCCCCAGTGGCCGTTGACCCAATACGTGCGCATGCGGTTCAAGCATTGCTCAGCCAAGGGGTTGATCTTATTGTTACCGATGATGGTTTACAGCACTATGCGTTGGAACGAGATATTGAATTTGCGGTTGTTGATGGAGTCCGTCGCTTTGGTAACCAACAACTGCTTCCGTTGGGGCCATTACGTGAACCTGTCGAACGTTTACAGCAAGTCGACTTTGTGATCAATAATGGCGGAGAACCGGTTATGGGTGAACTTGCCATGACACTCAAACCCAGCTTAGCGGTTAATGTCATCAGCGGAGAGCGCATTGATGTTGCGGCCCTGAGCCGTTTAGTGGCTTGGGCTGGGATTGGCCATCCGGCTCGCTTTTTTAATACGTTACATCAACTCGGTGCATCACTGATTCTTACCCATGATTTTGCTGATCATCAAGCATTTGATGAAACGACATTGCGCGAATTAGCCAGCCAAGGTGATAACGTGATCATGACAGAGAAAGATGCCGTTAAGTGTACAGATTTTGCAGCAAAAAACTGGTGGTATTTACCCGTATCGGCCGAGATTTCACCAACTGATCAACAGTGCATATTAGATAAAATTAAAGAGGTTATGGAACATTATGGACCACCGTCTGCTTGAAATTGTGGCTTGTCCCGTATGCAAGGGGAAGTTGACTTACGATAAAGGTAACCAAGAGCTGATTTGTAAATTAGATCGTCTGGCTTATCCAATAAAAGAAGGTATTCCAGTACTGCTCGAACCTGAAGCGAGAAGTATGACCATGGATGAGGGACGCTAATGTCTTTTACGGTTATCATTCCGGCCCGCTACCAATCGACTCGCTTGCCAGGTAAGCCGTTGGCTGATATTGGTGGTAAGCCAATGATTCAGTGGGTTTATGAGCAAGCGCAGCAAGCAGGGGCTGAGCGGGTGATTGTCGCTACCGATGATAGTCGAGTCGAGCAAGCGGTCCTCAGCTTTGGCGGGTCAGTATGCATGACGTCAACCGAACATCAATCTGGTACTGAGCGTTTAGCCGAAGTGATTGCTTTAATGGGGATTGACGATGATCATATCATCGTCAATGTACAAGGGGATGAACCCCTTATCCCGCCAGTGATTATTCGTCAAGTCGCGGAAAACTTAGCATCAAGCCAAGCGCCAATGGCGACTTTAGCGGTTGAAATTGATGATCCACAAGAGGTTTTCAATCCTAATGCTGTTAAAGTCGTGACCGATCAACATGGGTATGCGTTGTACTTTAGTCGCGCGAGCATTCCATGGGACCGCGATAACTTTATTGTTGAACCGAAGGCGATTACTCAGCCATTAATGCGCCATATTGGTATTTATGCTTACCGAGCAGGGTTTATTAATACCTACATACACTGGTCACCAAGTGTATTAGAGAAAATCGAAAATTTAGAGCAGCTACGGGTACTATGGTACGGCGAAAAAATTCATGTGGCCGTTGCGCACGAAGCGCCGCCAGCTGGTGTTGATACACCTGAGGACTTAGCGGCGGTGCGTAAACTTATCGAATAAATGTCGAACATGGGTACACTTTTCCCATTGTAAGTCGTAGTTCCAAGAGATTGAGATATATCAGCCGTATTAAACAATAAGCCCCATCGCCCCATCGGTTGATGGGGCTTATTTATTGATACTCTGTTTAACGTTATGTAAAGCGTGATGTTAATCGTTTTTCTTTGGACAAGTGGCAAGTAGCTCGTGTTTACCGTTATCTTTACGTTCTTCTAATTTCACTTCAAAGCCCCACAGACGATGCATATGTTTGAGCACCTCATCGTAGCTTGGATCGAGTGGAATTCGATCGTGAGGCACATATTGCAGCGTCAATGAGCGATCACCCCGAACATCGACATTGTAAACTTGAATGTTGGGTTCTAAATTGCTCAAGTTATATTGTGACGCAAGTTTTTCACGAATTTGGCGATATCCCAACTCATCATGAATCGCACTGATTTCAATAAAGTTTTTATGATCATCGTCAGAAATGGCGAACAATTTAAAATCACGGATAAGTTTTGGTGACAAATATTGGCTAATAAAGCTTTCGTCTTTAAAGTTGCGCATTGCGAAGTGTACGGCATCCAGCCAATTGGTATCGACTAATTCAGGGAACCAGTGTCTATCTTCATCCGTTGGCTCTTCACAAATGCGCTTTATGTCTCGAAACATCGCAAACCCAAGCGCGTACGGGTTAATACCACTGTAGTAACGGCTGTTATACGCAGGCTGCATCACCACACTGCTGTGGCTATGCAAAAATTCGAGCATAAACTTATCGGACAGTAACCCTTCATCGTAAAGATGATTCAGAATTGTGTAATGCCAGAAAGTAGCCCAACCTTCATTCATGACTTGCGTTTGTTTTTGTGGGTAAAAATATTGGCTGATTTTACGCACGATACGCACGACTTCACGCTGCCAAGACTCTAGAAGAGGTGCATGTTTTTCAATGAAATACAAAATATTTTCTTGTGGTTCAGAAGGAAAACGTCGTTGTAACTCGGCCTCCTTGGCTTTTTTAGGCACGGTTCGCCACAAGGCATTCACCTGTGATTGTAAATAAGCTTCACGTTCTTCTTGGCGTGCTTTTTCTTCAGCAATCGAAATTTTTTCTGGTCGCTTATAACGATCGACGCCGTAGTTCATTAACGCATGGCATGAGTCCAATAGTTGCTCGACTTCGGTGACCCCATACTTTTCTTCACATTTGGCTAAGTAGTTTTTAGCAAACAGTAGATAGTCGATAATAGAGCTGGCGTCAGTCCAGGTTTGAAATAAATAGTTGCCTTTAAAAAAAGAGTTATGTCCGTAACAGGCATGAGCCATGACCAAAGCCTGCATAGTGACGGTATTTTCTTCCATCAAGTAAGCGATACAGGGATCAGAGTTGATCACAATTTCATAGGCTAACCCCATTTGACCGTGCTTATAGTTTTTCTCAGTATGAATAAACTTTTTACCAAATGACCAATGGTTATAATTGATCGGCATACCAATACTGGAATAGGCGTCCATCATCTGTTCAGAAGTGATCACCTCAATCTGATTAGGGTAGGTATCTAACCGATAATGCTCGGCAACACGTTTAATTTCTTGGTGGTATTGATGCAAAAGATCAAAAGTCCAATCTGGACCATCAGCCAGACGTTTGTTTTTTTTCTTACGCTTTTGCGTGGTGGCTGTTTTGACTGTCATAGTCTTATCCCCTTATGCCGTTTCCTTATGGAATAGCTCCCTAAACACAGGGAAAATATCGTCCACACTACGAATATTCTTCATAGCAAAGTGATCAAAGCTTTCAGATAGTTTTTCATACTCATGCCATAAGGTTTGATGAGAACGACGCGTAATTTCGATGTAAGCATAATACTGGCATTCAGGTAGGAGTTTATTCGCCAGTAACTCTTTACAGCGAGGCGAGTCGTCAGCCCAGTTATCGCCATCGGAGGCTTGTGCGCCATAAATATTCCACTCACCGAGAGGGTAACGTTGTTGAATAATGTCATGCATTAATTTTAATGCACTAGAGACAATCGTTCCGCCAGTTTCCTGTGAATAGAAAAATTCGTGTTCGTCCACTTCTTTGGCTTGGGTGTGGTGGCGAATAAACACCACTTCAACATTTTCATAGGTGCGAGTTAAAAACAGATAGAGCAAGACATAAAATCGTTTTGCGATATCTTTAGTGGGCTGATCCATCGACCCTGAAACATCCATTAAGCAAAACATGACCGCTTGGCTAGAAGGGATCGGGCGTTTTTCGTAATTTTTAAAACGTAAATCAAACGTATCGATAAACGGTACACTGTCTATTTTCCGGCGTAGTTCAGCTATTTCTTCTTTTAAACGTCTCTCTTCGAGTAGTTGCGCTGGCTCAGAGTTGCGAATATTTTCCAGCTCTTGCTCAAGCTCATGCATAAGGCGCCGCTTGCCTGATGTCATCGCCGTGCGTCGGGCAAGCGATTGTTGTAAAGAGCGGATAATCGCAATATTTGCGGGAACGCCAGCAGTTTGGAAGCCTGCACGATGAGTTTTCCACTCTTTAATTTTGTTGACTTGATTTTTCTTCAGGTTAGGTAACGCTAAATCTTCAAACAAGATATCCAAATATTCATCTTTAGATATTTGAAATACAAAATCGTCTTCGCCTTCACCGTCTTGACTGGCATCCCCTTCGCCTGAACCACCACCTTGACCACCTTTTGGGCGTTCTACTTTGTCACCACGTATGTATTGATCATTACCAGGGTGAACGCGTTCGCGAACACCGCCTTTACCTTGATGGAAAATAGGTTCTTTAATATCTCGATGAGGAATTGCTACATCTTCCCCAGACTCCGTATTGGTAATGGATCGGCGATTAACGGCATCCGCGACGGACTCTTTAATTTGTTCTTTATAACGGCGTAAGAAGCGCTGCCGATTAACGGCGCTTTTGTTTTTGCCGTTCAACCTTCTGTCGATAAATTGCGCCATGAGATTCTCCCTCTAAACGTCACTCGATGAGTTCTAACTACTCATACGCTTTGGTAAGTTAGCTTCTGACCCAGAATAACTGGGTCAGAGTCGCAACCAAGGGCTTGCTAAGAGGATTTACGCACGCGTAAATACCATTCAGACAGTAATCGAACTTGTTTCTCGGTATAACCTTTCTCCATCATGCGAGCGACAAAATCGTCGTGTTTTTTCTGATCTTCCGATGAGGTTTTGGCATTGAAAGAGATCACTGGCAGTAATTCTTCAGTATTAGAGAACATTTTTTTCTCAATAACCGTGCGCAGTTTTTCATAGCTCGTCCAAACTGGGTTTTTACCACTATTGTTAGCCCGAGCACGAAGTACAAAGTTAACGATTTCGTTACGGAAATCTTTCGGATTGCTGATCCCTGCCGTTTTTTCGATCTTCTCTAGCTCACTGTTAAGGGCTGAGCGATCAAACAGTTGGCCGGTTTCTGGATCACGATACTCTTGATCTTGAATCCAGAAGTCAGCGTAAGTGACGTAACGGTCAAAAATATTCTGACCGTATTCAGAATAAGATTCTAAATAAGCGGTTTGAATTTCTTTGCCAATAAACTCGACATAACGCGGAACCAGATAGCCTTTGACAAACTCTAGGTAACGTTCAGCTACCTCTTGTGGGAACTGCTCGCGTTCAATCTGTTGTTCGATAACATAAAACAGGTGTACAGGGTTTGCAGCGACTTCAGATTGGTCAAAGTTGAATACTCGTGAGAGTATTTTAAAGGCAAAACGAGTCGAGAGACCGGACATGCCTTCATCAACGCCAGCATAATCACGGTATTCTTGATAGCTTTTCGCTTTCGGATCGGTATCTTTGAGTGTTTCACCGTCATAAACGCGCATTTTAGAGAAAATGGACGAGTTTTCTGGCACTTTTAGTCGCGATAGCACACTAAATTGAGCCAGTAATTCAAGTGTACTTGGTGCACGTGGCGCTTTGGTCAGTTCACTGTGCTCAAGCAGTTTTTCGTAAATTTTAACTTCTTCAGAGACGCGTAAGCAATAAGGCACCTTCACGATATAAACCCGATCCAAAAACGCTTCATTGTTTTTATTATTGCGGAATGTCTGCCACTCTGATTCGTTAGAGTGAGCGAGGATCATGCCGTCAAAGGGTAGGGCGGAGAGCCCTTCGGTACCGTTGTAGTTGCCTTCCTGAGTCGCAGTAAGCAGTGGGTGAAGCACTTTGATCGGTGCTTTAAACATCTCGACGAACTCCATTAAGCCTTGGTTGGCTCGACAGAGTGCCCCAGAGTAGCTGTAGGCATCGGGATCATCTTGTGAATAGTGCTCTAGCTTACGGATATCCACTTTACCGACCAGCGATGAGATATCTTGGTTGTTTTCATCGCCCGGCTCTGTTTTGGCAATCGCAATTTGGTCTAAGATAGAAGGTCGGACTTTAACGACTTTAAACTTCGTGATATCGCCACCAAATTCATGCAGACGTTTTGCTGCCCAAGGTGACATGATGGAGCGCAAATAGCGCTTTTCAATCCCGTATTCTTGCTTGAGCAAGTCGCCATCTTCATTGACATCAAACAAGCAGAATGGGTGGTCATTGACCGGGCTGCGCTGACCATTCGCTGATAATACGTAGATCGGGCATTGCTGCATTAATGCTTTGAGTTTTTCAGCAATCGATGATTTACCACCACCGACAGGGCCGAGTAGATAAAGAATCTGTTTCCGTTCTTCTAAGCCTTGCGCTGCATGCTTAAGATAAGAAACAATTTGTTCAATCGCTTCTTCCATGCCATAGAAGTCTTGGAACGGTTTATAACGAGAAATGACTCGGTTAGAAAAGAGCCGACTCAAACGAGGATCTTTGCCAGTATCGACCAATTCAGGTTGGCCAATTGCCAGCAATAAGCGTTCTGCCGCGTTAGCATAAGCGCTTTTGTCTTCCTTACAGAGATCCAAAAACGTTTGAATCGATATCTCTTCATCCTTGGCTGCTTCATAGCGTGCCTGAAAGTGGTTAAAAATACTCATGGTAGTTCCCCTCTAAAAATGTCTCTTCGACATACAACCGCTTAAACACACAAATCCCTAATACGTTAAGCCTAGATCGCAATTGATGATTTTGCTTAAAGATTATGTATTTATTTACAAATCGTGACGTAAATTACGTCTCTGGCTAAGAAGTATTGTGCTGATGAATTGTTGCTATCAGTCTTATGATTATTAACAAAGCAAAGCGGCAAGAAGTGATTGAACAACAAAGATTGTTTCTCTTAAGGGGAACTTCTATAATGGTTATCTTTGCAACATAATCGATAAAATAGGTGAGGAATGAGAGATTCGATAGTCAAAATCATTAGTGGGTTAACGATGCTATTTACACCTTGGTATGTTAACGCTGAAATGTCTCAATGGTCAGTGGGTGTCGCTGCCGCCTATTCGCCTGCAGTTTATAAAGATACGCCCTCTAACCGTACCGTGATCCCCATCATTGGTTATGAAGGCGAGCATCTCTTTTTTCGTGGTTTTGATGCGGGATATCGCCTGTTGCCGATTCGTTCTCAGCAAAACCTAATCTTGCGGTTGGCTTATGATCCTCGCACATTACAGCCTAATGATTCTGATGATCCACAGATACGCCAGCTCAATAAACGTAAGTCAACAATTTTAGGGGGAGTGAGCTATCAACACCGTACGGCAGTGGGATTATGGGAGGCAACGATTGGCTCGGATATCGCAGGGCGACATGATGGTGTTTATGCAGAAGTGGCTTGGCGTTTCCCATTGCGTTTTGAACGTTGGGGTATCACGCCTTCGGTGAGTTATGCTTATAATTCTGATAAGCTCAATAACCATTTTTATGGTGTGTCAGCTCAAGAGTCGCTAAGTAGTGGCTTAGAACAATACAACGCTGGTTGGAGTGGGCAGTACTTTATTGGCGCGATGGCTTATTGGTCGGTTTCTCAGCATGTTAGAATATCAGGCGGTCTTCGCTATACCAATCTCGATAGTGATATTTCTTCCAGCCCTGTGATTGGTCGAGATTCATCAGTGGCCAGTACACTCGGTGTCGTCTATCTATTTTAATCGATAAGAATGCCGTTATTTCAGATCACATTTATGTTGAACAGTGTAATGTGATTGATGACAACGATGGTTAGTGCAGAGATCAATCAACCCTCTCTGCACTGGTGGCAAAGACTAAGCGTTAATAATTTTGTTGAGTTCGTTGGCTGATAAGTGATATTGCCTTGGGCAATTTCGCCATGTGGTTAACATGCGTCGGTATTTTTCACCCATAGCCACTTGGCTGTTGAAGTGGTGCTCACCCCGTTCAAATTGAGGATATAAACCTTCAGTATTGATTAGAAAACGCACGTAGTTGACCAGTTGAGCTTCAGAGGCACTATCATAACCAAGAAAATTCAAGCGACGAGCATCAACGTCACTACTCAATTTGCTATCGAGCATTTTGTATGACTCTTGCATGGCATGATACATTTCCATGACATCGATCACTTCTCGGCATTGCGCTTCAGAAATTGCTCCAAATTCTTTATTGAGCTCAGTCATTTGTAATTCATAACCCCGTTCAATAATCGTTTGTAGCCGTTTATATTGTTCGGCGTTGGCCGGATCAAGTTGGGACATTAAAACGTATTGATTAGATAGGATCAGACGTTGTGCATTAGTCATTTCCATTATTGACCTCACTGTAATCGATGTTGGTATCCCCTTCCTACCTGAACTGCCAAGTATTTTGGGTATAAATTTGCTTAAGATTAGGTTAACAGCAATGGGTGATTGTGAAACATGATCTCAACACAGATTTAATCTTAACCGAGTAAATTATCGACAATTCTAGCACGTTTATTTCTGTGTCGTTAGCTTCTGGGTGTTATAGCCGATAGGTGAATGAGTCAATCAAAAGTAAAACACCAGCCATGTGCTGGTGTTGGATTTGCAGAAGGGAAGCTTAGTATTTTACGTTGTGATGATATTGCATTAGCACATCAACAATCTTATCCATGGTTTCTTTACTGGGCGGATTCACACCTTCTAAAGGATAAGTTTCTCCCATCGCTTCCCATTTATGAGCGCCTAACTTGTGGTAAGGCAATAACTCAATTTTTTCAATATTATCCATATCTTGAATAAATTGTCCGAGTAGATGGGCTGATTCTTCATCATCTGTATAACCCGGAACGACCACATAACGCAGCCAAATTACTTTGCCAATCGTGTGTAGATAGCGTGCAAAATCTAACGTACGTTTATTGGATACCCCGATTAAGTCTTGATGAACATCATCTTTAATTTGTTTAATATCCAGTAGCACTAAATCAGTGACGTCCAAGACTTCATCAATCACCGGGGTGTATTTACGGATATAACCGTTGGTATCAAGGCAAGTGTGGATCCCTTCGGCTTTAGCCGCGCGAAAGACATCTCGTACAAATTCAGGTTGGAGCATCGATTCACCACCGGAGCAGGTGATCCCGCCGCCTGAAGCATTCATAAAATGTCGATAAGATTTCGCTTCTTTGATGATCTCTTCAACAGAGACTTCTTTACCGGAATGGGTATCCCATGTATCTCGGTTATGGCAATACTTACAACGAAATAAGCAACCTTGCAGAAAGAGGATAAATCGAATACCAGGGCCATCAACTGTACCGCAAGACTCAAATGAATGGATACGACCAGTAGTAGACATAAGTTGCTCTCATTTGCTGAATTTACCGACTATTTTATTACAAAAGGTAGGGTTTAAATAGGATTTCTTCGGGTAAGTTAAGTGTTGTTGGATGAGTTTTGTACTGAGGACGGGGTGTTAAAGTCCCAAAGAGGATTAAGATCAGTAAGGTGAAGCTTAATCCTCAATCAGTAAGAGTCTCTATCTTAATTTAGAAAAAGGCAAATAAAGACAGTGCTCCAGTGCCGTGGGTGCGGTGTTTACTTTCTTTATACTCGGCATTACTGGTGGTTAAAGTAAAACTTGCGCCGACATGAGGTCCATACCATACCACGCCAAGTACCGCGGTCGCTTGCAAAGGTTCTAGCGTCACCTGATAGTCACTGGGCTGTAGAGGTAATCCATCTAATGGCCTGTCTCCTTCAATGGTTAAATCATTAAATCGATAACGTGCTTCGAGGCCTGCGAAAACGAACCAAGCGGAGCGCGAAGCCCCGATCATCCCTGCGCGAAAAGGAGTTTCACTATCAATTTGCGCACTGCCAAAGTTAGCCGCTAAATCAGTCCCCCAGCGCAGCATCATACCTGAGGAAATATCGCTGCGAAAATTACCAACGTTCACTTCGCCAATCGCAGACAGTTCCCAAGCATAATATGGATCGTAGGCGGTGCGATAGAGATTGAAGTGACTAAGATAACCAATACTACCGGCGATTTTATCGTCTATTTGGTAATCCCAGCCGTTAGGATCGCCAGACTTAGTGATGCTGTGAACGATTTTTTGCGCTTGTTCGGATAACGCGCTATCTCCAGTGGTACCTATCGTGAGATTAAATCGTTGTGCTTGCTGGGGATGTAAACTGATGTAATTAAACTCGCTGTGTAAAAATCCCGCATAAGGGCGTTCATTCGGGGCAGGGATATATTGCTCAATATCAGAAGGCGTCCACATTTTATGACCAATCATCACCTCCCATTTATCGATACTTGAGGCTCCCCAGAGTGAAAGACTGAATGGCTTGGCAAACCAATAGGGGGTAATCGGTCTTGAGGTGTAGGAAAGAAAAAGCCCACTGGTGTATTCCCTATCCATGCCATAAACACCGTCATTATCGACTTTGAGGGAAAGGGTCGATTGGGTGGATGACCACACAAATGGAGCAAAAAGAATCAGCGGGAGTACACGTAATAATGTTAAAGCCATACGTTTTTCGTTGTCCGTAGTAAATACAAGAGTAGGTCAGAGATGGGCATGCCTATCATTCAGATCCATTAGACCCTAGTGTAACGCTTATTTTTCAGTAGGTAAGCAGATTTTTTCATGTAGCGATAGATGATGTGATATTGCAACGATTTATGCCATGCAAAAGAAAACCTCGCTCAGAGAGCGAGGTTTTTGATCAATATCGATGGTCCGAATAACTTACAGTGATTCAGTAAACGTACGCGCGATAACGTCTTGTTGTTGCTCTGTCGTTAACGAGTTGAAACGTACCGCATAGCCAGACACACGAATAGTCAACTGTGGGTATTTCTCTGGGTGTTTAACCGCATCAAGTAACGTGTCACGGTTAAGCACGTTAACGTTCAAATGCTGACCGCCTTCAATGCCTGATTCGTGATGGAAGTAACCATCCATCAAACCAGCGAGGTTGGCACGTTGTGAATCCTGATCTTTACCTAGTGCATTTGGCACGATAGAGAAAGTATAAGAAATCCCATCTTTTGCATCAGCAAACGGCAGTTTACCAACCGAAGTCAATGAAGCAACCGCCCCTTTTTCATCACGGCCGTGCATTGGGTTAGCACCTGGAGCGAATGGTGCGCCAGCACGACGACCATCAGGTGTGTTACCCGTTTTCTTACCATAAACCACGTTAGAGGTGATGGTTAAGATAGACTGAGTTGGGATCGCATCACGGTAAGTTTTTAGTTTGCGAATTTTGTTCATAAACACAGAAACGAGTTCGCAAGCAATATCATCAACGCGTGAGTCATTGTTACCAAATTTAGGGTAGTCACCCTCGATTTCGAAGTCGATAGCAATACCATCTTCATCACGAACTGGCTTCACTTTCGCGTATTTCACGGCAGACAATGAGTCGGCAGCAACAGATAGACCAGCAATACCACAAGCCATAGTACGGCGTACATCGCGGTCATGCAGCGCCATAAGTGCCGCTTCATAGCTGTACTTATCGTGCATGTAGTGGATAGCGTTCAATGAGGTGACATATTGTTTAGCTAACCAATCCATGAAGTGGTCCATCTTGTCCCATAGCTCATCATAGTCAAGATACTCACCAGTGATCTTGTCCATTTTAGGACCGACTTGGATTTTCAGCTTCTCATCGACACCACCGTTAATGGTGTAAAGCATGGTTTTCGCTAAGTTAGCGCGAGCACCAAAGAATTGCATTTGTTTACCGACGATCATTGGCGATACACAACAAGCGATTGCGTAATCATCAGAGTCCATGTCTGGGCGCATCAAGTCATCGTTTTCGTACTGAATCGACGATGTATCAATAGATACTTTGGCGCAGAAACGTTTGAAACCATCAGGCAGTTTTTCAGACCAAAGCACAGTGATGTTTGGCTCTGGAGATGGCCCCATGGTGTATAGGCTGTTTAGGAAACGGAAGTTAGTACGAGTGACTAGCGTACGGCCGTCAAGACCCATACCACCCATAGATTCGGTTGCCCAAATTGGGTCGCCAGAGAAGAGTTCATCGTATTCAGGGGTACGAAGGAAGCGAACCATACGTAGTTTCATCACGAAATGGTCAATCATCTCTTGAGCTTGAGCTTCAGTGATTTTACCTGCTTTCATATCGCGTTCGATATAGACGTCAAGGAACGTAGAGGTACGACCTAGAGACATCGCTGCGCCGTTTTGAGATTTAACAGCGGCAAGGTAGCCGAAGTAAGTCCACTGAATGGCTTCTTGCGCGGTCTCTGCTGGGCGAGAGATATCGAAACCATATTTTGCTGCCATTTTTTTCATCTGGCCAAGCGCACGGTGTTGCTCTGCAATTTCTTCACGAAGTTGCATGGTCATATGCAGATCTTCGCCGTTTTCAAATTTCTCTTGCAGCGAAGTGAACTGAGCCAGTTTATCTTGCATTAAGAAGTCAATACCGTACAACGCAACGCGGCGATAGTCACCGATAATACGACCACGGCCATAAGCATCAGGAAGACCAGTCAATACCCCTGATTTACGGCAGGCTAAGATTTCTGGAGTGTAAATATCGAACACGCCAGCATTGTGCGTTTTGCGGTATTCGGTATAGATTTTTTTAACTTGAGGATCAAGCTCACGATCGTAGGCTTTGCATGAGCTTTCAACCATACGGATACCACCGTTAGGGATCAGCGCACGCTTAAGAGGCTTCTCAGTTTGAAGACCAACGATAGTCTCTAGATCTTTGTTAATGTAACCTGCATCGTGAGCAGTGATGGTAGAGATAACAGAAGTGTCAAAATCAACAGGCGCATGAGTTGCGTTTTCCTGTTTAATGCCTTCCATTACTTGTGCCCAAAGCTTATTGGTTGCTTCAGTACCTTCAGAAACTAGGAAAGATTCATCACCTTCATACGGTGTGTAGTTCTTTTGAATAAAATCACGAACGTTAACTTCATTTTGCCAGTTACCTGCAGCAAAACCTTCCCAAGCTTTAGCAAATTGCTCTGCCATGACATACCTACCTTTATATAGTAGAAAAAACACGTACTGTTTCGCCGTTGAGCCAGCTATCTTGTGTCACACAAGAGGCAGTACACTCTATGAATAACCTTATTTATCGTTAAACCGATATACTCATCTGTTTGAGTATAAATAGGATTACTCGTTCCCTTTAATAACCAATGTAAGCTAAAAAAAAATTGCAAACCTTAAACTAAATCAATAAAACTTCAAAAATTCAGATAAAGTTTGGGTAGTGTTTAAACACTACCCAAGGTACTACCAAGACTTGTGAATCATTGTAGACTCAATTTTGGTATCTTGCTTAATGTAGCCATGCCTTAAGACCGTATTGGCTCTCAAGCATACCGACCACTAGCATAGCGACTAAACAGATAATTAATACCCCACAAGGAATGATAATTTTATCGATGAAAGATAAGCGTGAGGCGCGTTCTTTATCACCGATGAAACCATTATTATCCAAAAACATGGTTAATGCCCAAGCCAATACCGGATTGACGACCGCAGAACCAAAGATACAGATCCCCGCTGCCTGTGCATCTTTGGTATTTCTGACCATTTGCATGCCTGCTTCTAGTAGTGGAAGAAACACGCCGACTAATAGTGCAATACGCATAACGGGTGGCCATACCGCAACATCCATTGGGAAGCCAAGAATCGCGACGATAATACACAATGAACCCAATAAAATCGCGCCTGCTGGGATCGGACGTTTCGCGATGGCTGCCGGGATCATATAGGTTCCCCAAGACGATGTAATGTTACCACCACCAACGGCTGTACCGACCATTTGACGAACCGAGCACATGGTCATCGTGTCATCCACATCCATCAAGACTTTTTCTGTTTTACGCGGATAGTTAAGCTCTTGGAAAATTCGATGGCCTAAGAAGTCCGGTGACCACATTGCCACAGCAAGGATGGCGAAAGGTAGCGAAGCAATAAAGTGCTCTAAGTTAGGTAAACCAAGCATCCAACCTTGTTCGGTTGAGCCCCACCAGTAAACTGGACTTAAATTTGGTAGCCCCATTTCAGTTTGAAAGGTTAAATCAAAGCCAGCACCAAGTGCCAAAGCAATCAGTAAACCAGAAAAAGCACAGATAGGAATGGCTAACCAGCGTTTACCGTATTTAGCTAAAAGTGCATAGATAACAATGTTAATGCCCAATACGATTAAACCGATATAACCAAGGCTACCCGCTTCGATAGTCGCAGATTCCAAACCGGTTGCCCAGGTCTGAATGGAGCCAATTTGACTCATCGCACCGGTAAAACCGAGGAAGATTAATAGTCCGCCAGCGGTGCCTTCCGATGTCAGGTTTACCAGCTTAGAGCCACCTTTAAAGTAGCTGAGTAATAGACCAAATACCCCCAATAAAATAGCTAAAGCAAGTGGGTGAGCACCTGCTAGGGCGATGGTAGCAATGAGGGGGATCATTGGTCCGTGGTTGCCAGCAAGGTTAGCGCGCGGATTAAAAAATCCAGAAGAAAGAATACAGAACAAAAGCGCGGGGATCAGCATTTCAACCCGAGCGACCTCAATCGCAAACTCTTTACCCAGTTCGATATGATCCCAAGCGGCGGTTAATCCTTCGGCCCAAGACATCATTACCGCAGAGTACATGGCAATAATACCAATGGTTCCAGCGAGAGCTGGGACCAAATCTTCCCATTCAAAGCGGAAGTCACGACCAGGAAGGTTCAACGCGAAGCGACGAGGCTTCATGATTTGCAGTTCATGGTCTAGATAATCGGAGCGGCTAGCAAACTCAGATGATGGACGATGCAGTTCTTGATAACTCTTCGTCTCGATGTCTGAACGCTCTTGATTGATGACGTCTGACATAGATTCCTCATATTAATAAAGTTAATAATTCTGGTTGAATTCAATGTAACTGGCGATTGGGAAAGCGATTATTTGCGTAGTGATAACGTTAGTTTTGTTATGCCATTGTGTTAACTAACATTATGACTATAGAGCATTATTAATCTTTTTATTTGTTGGCGAGTTTAACGTGCTAATCGACTAGGATGATTGATCTTGATCACTTTAAGATATTATATGAAATAAAACTACATAAAATCCCAAAAATCAGCCACATAGTGCCTACTTGTTTGAAATGTTTTTACACAAAATAGAATTTGCAACATCGCTTAAAATCATGGGTGTGATGCTTCGATACGGCCTGTGGGTTGAGAGATAGTATTGAAAATGCGCTTATCATTAAATGAAACCTGTTAACAAAGAGGGACTCAGGACACAAAAAAGCGGTCTCTGTTAACAAAAAACACACTTATCCAGATGGGTGATTTTCACCGCTGGTGGTTTTTTATTCCCCAATGTGATTTTTTAATGGCTTTATTTGACTTTAAATGCATGTAAATAAAATAAAAATCCAAATTACCTATGGTTAACAATTTGTTGCGTGCTCGCAATTTGAATGCTAGTTTGTACCAAAAATGAGCAGGATTGCTCAGTGTTGATTCATGACAGGGAGCGAAAGCGCATGAATGATGTACCCGCGCTGGATATAAAAAATCTCCACAAAGCCTTTGGACAAAATGAGGTGTTAAAAGGCATTTCATTACAAGCTCACAAAGGGGATGTGATCTCGATTATTGGCTCATCGGGATCAGGAAAAAGTACCTTTCTACGCTGTATCAATCTTCTGGAAATACCGACTTCCGGTGAAATTTGGGTGAACAATGAATTAATCCAAATGAAAACTAACCGACAAGGCGCATCATTACCCGTTAGTGAAAAGCAAGTGCAACGAATTCGTTCGCGCCTTGCCATGGTGTTTCAAGGCTTTAATCTCTGGTCACATATGACGGTATTAGAAAATGTGATTGAAGCTCCCATTCATGTTCTGGGGTTCGGTAAAGATCAAGCCATCGCGAGTGCAGAAAAACTGCTCAAAAAAGTCGGGTTATATGAACGCCGTGATTATTACCCCGGTCATTTATCTGGCGGTCAGCAGCAACGCGCAGCGATTGCTCGAGCTTTAGCCGTTGAACCAGAAGTATTACTGTTTGATGAACCCACATCGGCATTGGATCCGGAGCTTGTCGGCGAAGTGCTTGGGGTGATGAAAGATTTAGCGCAAGAAGGCAGAACCATGTTGGTTGTCACCCATGAAATGGCCTTTGCGCGAGATGTTTCTAATCATGTGCTGTTTTTGCATCAAGGTGTGGTTGAAGAGCAAGGCGATCCTCGCCAATTGTTTACTCAGCCAAACTCTCCTCGGTTAAAGCAATTTATCTCATCGATTTATTAAACGCTGAGGGTATCGCGCTACCTTGGTTAACCCCTTGGTTTTAACGGTAACTCAGATAGGGATTTCAACGTGTTATATCGTCACTGTTTCTTAATCCTCCTTGAGGAGAAAAAGAGCAGGGCAACCATACCATCACAGGAGTAGGGAAATGAAAAAGTGGTTATTAATCGTAGCGATAGCAGCCTCAGCATTGTCGGGTATTGCGCAAGCGAAAGAATGGAAAACGGTGCGTTTTGGCATTGAAGGCGCTTATCCTCCTTTTAGTTGGACAGAGGCGGATGGCTCACTGCGTGGGTTTGATGTGGACATGGCTAATGCGCTTTGTGCTGAAATGCAAGTCGAATGCGTGATTATTCCACAAGATTGGGATGGCATCATTCCGTCACTATTAGCTCGTCGTTACGATGCCATTATTGCGGCGATGTCCATTACTGAAGAGCGTAAAAAACGTGTTGATTTTACAAAGAAATACGCACAAATCCCGAATCGTTTCATTGCTAAAAAGGACGCTAATCTTGATTTTACGCCAGAAGGCCTAAAAGGGGTACGTATCGGTGTCCAACGAGCCACCACGCATGATAAATACCTAACCGATAACTATGGTCGTTCAGTCAATATCGTTCGATATGGATCATTTGATGATGCGTATCTTGATTTAGCGAATGGGCGAATCGCAGCGGTATTGGGTGATGCCTCTGCGCTAGAAGAAGGGATGCTTAATCGACCAGGAGGCGACGGTTATGAGTTTGTGGGGCCTTCATTAACCGATCCTAAATGGTTTGGAGAAGGGATGGGGATTGCAGTTCGTAAACAAGATAAAGCCCTAACCGAACAACTTAACCGTGCGATAGCGTCGCTGCGAGAAAAAGGCATTTATCAACAAATCGCGGCACAATACTTTAGTTATGATGTGTATGGTGAGTAACCACGAAAACCTACGTAATTGGGGGTGAATTCGCCCCCATATTTTGAGCAAGGAAGGCGTAAATGCTCGATCTTCAAGGATATGAAACGGCTATTTTGCAAGGTGCGTGGCTGACGATTCAAGTGGCATTATGGTCACTGTTATTAGCGATGATATTGGGCATGCTCGGTGCATTAGCTAAGTTAGCGCCATACCGTTTTGCAAGAAGTATTGCCACATTGTACACCACGGTAGTCAGAGGTATCCCCGATTTAGTCTTAATGATGCTGATTTTCTTTGGTGGGCAAATCTTATTAAATAACAGTTTATTTGCCATCAATGAATGGCTTAATTCACTCTTATTATCACGCAATCCCGATCATCGGTGGGTCTCTTACCTACCGGACTATATCAATGTCAGCCCATTTATTGCAGGAGTGTTGACGATAGGATTCATCTTTGGGGCTTACATGGCAGAGACCTTTCGCGGCGCGATGATGGCGGTTGATAAAGGTCAGCTAGAAGCGGCTAAAGCCTATGGTATGAGCGGGTTGCTCACTTTTCGCCGAATTCTGTTGCCGCAGATGATACGACATGCACTGCCTGGTTTTGGTAATAACTGGTTAGTGTTGTTAAAAACCACTGCATTGGTCTCGATTATTGGTTTAGAAGACATGGTTCGAGTCAGTTCATTAGCCGCCGGTTCAACGCAAATGCCTTTTACTTTCTATTTATCTGTTGCCTTGATTTTCCTATTTTTCACCAGCGTTTCCACCGGATTACTGAAGTGGGTTGAGCGTAAATTTACTATTCAAACGAGGTAGCGATGGATTTTTCAGTCATTTTACAAAGCTTACCTCTGTATTTTTCTGGCTTATGGACCACCGTTTGGTTGGTGGGGTTATCTTTAGTGATCGGCTTAGCTGTGGCTATTCCCTTAGCGATTGCTCGTAATAGCTCACTGTGGGTGATATGGCTACCTGCTTGGTGTTATATCTATTTCTTTCGTGGCACTCCACTGTTAGTGCAGCTGTATTTGATCTATTACGGTATGGATCAATTCTTCCCAGTGAAGGATACCTGGTGGGAACATGCTTGGTTCTGTGCTTTGGTGGCCTTTATTTTAAACACTTCCGCTTATACTGCCGAGATTATCCGTGGCGCGATTAATGGTCTATCGAAAGGGGAAATTGAAGCGGCAAAAGCTTATGGCATGAGTCCATGGTTGACCTATCGGCGGATTGTTTTACCCAGTGCATTACGTCGGGCGCTCCCTGCGTACAGTAATGAGGTCATTTTTATGCTACACGGCAGCGCAGTGGCCGGTATTGTGACGATACTTGATCTTACGGGGACGGCTCGTTTAGTCAGCTCTCGCTACTATGCGCCTTTTGAAGCGTTTTTAGTCGCTGGACTGTTTTATTTATTGCTGACATTTTTGATTCTATGGTGCTTCAAGCGTGCCGAAAAACGTTTCTTGGCTTATTTAAGGCCGATCAGTTAGCACTAAATAAATGTTGATATAGGCTTTTCGTCGATCAGATGCTCTACTGTCCAGAGGATAATGTACTCGGTGACTGTTAATAGCTAATAGCAAATCACCGAGTAAATGATTAATTACGCTTAAATACTGCCCAAATCGGCGCATGATCAGAGGGCTTTTCAATCGCTCGCAGTGGGTAATCAATATCGGATTCAACGCAGTCTATAGCGAGTGAAGGTGTCGCGAGAATGGTATCAATACGCAGGCCACGGTTATCATCAAATCCTCTAGAGCGGTAATCAAACCACGAAAATTTATCTTCAACGCTGGGATGAAGTTTACGGAAAGTATCTTCTAATCCCCAATCCAGTAAGCGTTGTAGCCATTGACGCTCTTCCGGTTGGAAAGAGCATTTCCCTGTTTTTAGCCAACGTTGACGGTTCACTTCACCAATACCAATGTCTAAATCGATAGGGCTGATGTTAATGTCACCCATCACAATGATCGCTTCATCTGGTGTGTGATAGTCGGTGAGATAATTCATTAAATCTTGATAAAATTGACGCTTATAAGGGAACTTGGTTTCGTGATGAATATTATCTCCTTGTGGGAAATAACCGTTCAATACCGTTACTTTATCGCCATTCTCATCAAGAAAGGTGCCGATAATCATTCGTTTCTGGTGGTCGTCATTATCCGTTGGAAAGCCTTTTTGCACTTCCAGTGGCGCTTTTTTACATAGCAATGCCACGCCGTAATGGGCTTTCTGGCCGTGAAAATAGACGTGATAACCCATCGCTTCCACCGCTTGGACAGGAAATGCTTCATCGTGCACTTTGATTTCTTGCAAGCCGATAATATCGGGTTGATGTTTATCAATTAGGGCTTGCAGCTGATGCAGTCTTGCTCGTAATCCATTGATATTAAAACTGACAATTTTCATTTATCTTCCTTTAATTTGCTTTCAAGGTCGCGTTTTACGTAATCGAGAGCGAGTAAGGCAGTACGTGGATCCACCTGATTCGATTCGAGAAGATAGATAAGATCGACGGCCAACTTAATTTCATCGGGCGCATCATCTAAAGTCGGGAGAGGGGACATATCTCGTTCTCATCGTTCTATTGTGAGCCGTTATTCTGCAGGTTAATCAGTTGTGCTTCAATGATCGCTTTCGCTTGTTGGCAACGGTTAAGACGCTGTTTGGCTAAAAATAGCGCTTGTTGTGCCTGTGGATAGTAGCGTGCTGAGGTTTGTTCAAGTTGATATTGTCGGTTAAGCACTAACGTCAATAGACGCTGCTCCCATCGTTGATGCTGGATTAACTGTTCGGCTAATTGAGATTCACTCATATCCTTAGCTAAAGTAGGATGTTCGCTATCTAGCCCATCGCGTTGCAAACTATTCTCCCATTCGTCCACCACGCGTTGCAACGCCTCTAATTGAGCACATAAACGATCGCTTAGGTGTTTGACTTGCACCAGACAGGGGCTGGAGGCATGGCAAATGTGGTGTAATTGAGAGAGCGTCTGTTCCGCTTCATGCGCACACGACTTTAATGAGAAGACATTTTTTTTGAACAATTGATTATCAAACCAGCGCCTAGTGTGATGACGATATTGCGTGTCGATAAGCTCGGCGTGACGCATTAAGCGTTGCAGCCGTTTAGTCGCTGATCCGAACCGGTCATCGTTAGTGATAGGTTTACTGTGAGTCAATCGTTTAGAGCGAGCGGGGAATAACGGTTTCACCATGATTATTCAATAATTCGTTGAAAAGGGGGAAGCGCATCCAAAAGAGCTTTACCGTAGCGTTTAGAGACGATACGTCGGTCAAGCAGCACTACTCGGCCAGAATCACTTTCTTTACGCAATAATCGCCCCACGGCTTGAATTAATTTTTTACTCGCCTCAGGGACACTAATTTGCAAGAAGGGATTACCACCGCGTTGCTGAATATATTCAGCATGGGCTTGTTCAACGGGGGAGCTAGGCACAGCAAAAGGAATTTTGGTTATGATGACGTTTTGTAAAAGTTCACCCGGAAGGTCCAGTCCTTCCGAAAAGCTACCAGTACCAAAAAGGATGCTTGTTTTGCCGCATTGCACGAGCATTTTATGTTTATTGAGCAGCTCAGTTCTGGATGTTGTACCTTGCATTTGCCAATCCCAAGCTTTTTTTAGAAATTTTTTGCTGATTTTTTGCTCAACTTCTTTCATTTGCCAGTAAGAAGCAAACAGGACCAAATTGGCTTGATTAGGGACAATGTACTGATGAATCTTGTCGACGAGATGATCGGTATATTGTGCCGCTTGCGGCTCATAATCCATCTTAGGGATCAATAGCTTGGCTTGGTTTTGATAATCAAACGGAGATGATAAGGCTAAAAATCGTACGCCATCTTCTGGTTTTTCACTGATCCCAGCCTGACGACAAAAGAAACTGAATGAATTTAAGGCTCGCATCGTCGCAGAGACCAAAATGGCCCCAACACAGCGACTCCAAATTTGTTGATCCAACTGCCAACCAATTTCAAGAGGTGAGACATTAACAATATAGTCGCCTTCTCGTTCACTATGGATTGCTAACCAGCGTGCGAGTGGGGCTCCTTTTTCTCGTTTAGGCTCAGCCATTAATTGCCAAACTTGGGCGAGTTTTTCTAAACGTTGTAAGAAGAAACCTAATTCGGCGAGAACAGGCTCAGCTAAACGGCTGGCCAGTTCACCGTCTTTGACGCGTTCGGCGATTAAATCGGTAATTTTGCTCACGGCTTGGTTGGCTTTTTGAGAATGCAGCTTAAGCTCTTTAGCTTGTTCTTCAAGCCAGTTAGGCAGCTCACCATGTTCAAAACGCAGCACATTCTCTTCAAAAGCGCTGGAATCAAACTGATTTGGTAGTTGATTGAGGAGCGGGATCAGTTGTTGTAAGGCGTTACGCGCTTCATTTTCAAAGCGTGCGACTCGTTTGGCATCCGCTAGCGATATTGCGCGCGCGAGCGCTTGATTGAGCTTTTCTAACCAACTAACGCTGCCTTTCATACTGGCTGAGGCTGAGGCATGTTCACGGGCCACATGAGGCAGATGGTGCGCTTCGTCAAACACATAAATGGTATTTTCAGGTTCAGGAAGAATTACGCCTCCACCTAAGTCGGCATCGGCCATCACCAAGCTGTGATTGGCAATAATGACATCGGCTTTATCCATTGCTGATCGAGCTTTTTGAAAAGGGCAATCTCGATGAGCGGCGAAGCTACCATTACAACTGTGTTTATCACTGACAATGGTTGACCACACCAAATCAGAGATAGGACTTGGCCAACTGTCTCTATCGCCATCCCACTGACCGTTTTTTAGCTGCAGATACAGTGTTTGTAATTGTTCAATCTCTTTTGCTGCTGGTTTGGTTTCAAACATCGCTAACTGGTTGTCATCGTTACCACAAGCTGCCGCTAATTTTTCAGTACAGCAATAACGCTGTCTGCCCTTGGCGATCAGTAAAGAAAAGTTTTGATCGGTGATACGGCGATACAGCGGCAAATCTTTGTGCATTAGCTGTTCTTGCAAAGCCACGGTTGCGGTGGATATCACCACCTTACGTTGATTAAGCAGTGCAACGGGTATGACGGCCATTAGATAAGCGAGTGATTTACCAATCCCGGTTCCTGCTTCTGCGACGATCATGCGGGTTGAAGCGTGATATTGACCACAGAGAGTTTTAGCAATTTCTGCGACCAGAAAATTTTGTGCGCGACGAGGAATAAAATTATCCAACTGATGGTGCAGATTTTGGTAACTGGTACGAATCGATTGTTGAATTTTTGTGGTTAACATAACGGGACCTAAGTAGCAGGAGCCGGATAGTAACACAGCTTTTTAGATGAGCGGTGGGGAATTTTGTCGGATGAAATCGAAAATTTTGGAGCCATAAGCTCGATAATTGCCTGCTTTTAAATCAATTCTAGATCTTGCTCACAAAAAAAAACTGAACCTTCATACACTTAAGATGTTCAAGATGCATTTTGGTTTTTAAGCCTTTTTATTTTCTTAGTTTTGGTTTACTAATCTGAAAATTTCCTTTAATTTAGATTTAAGTTCTGATTATTGGTGTAATGTTAAACTATTTAACATTTATTATTAATTATGTTTTGCAGCTTTAACGCTTATCAATAGAACAAAATTTTTACTTAAGTTGTTGTTATTTAATTATTTATGTTGTTTTTATAAATATTTTTTTTCATATTTGACATGTGCCGTATTCTTTTGCAATCTAAAGCTCGAATTTAGTGGCGATGGTAACTAACCGCAGAGTTAGCCGACCATCTTCTAAAACTAAGGGAACCGAAACGGAATTCCCATACTAAGAAAAGGCAGTGGATTATTATGAAAAAAACTCTAGTCGCACTACTGGTTGCTTCAGCAGCAACGTCAGTAAACGCAGCAGATATCTACAAATCAGACGACGTGACTGTCGATTTCTACGGTCAACTTCGTCAGCACGTTGAGTTTACAAACAAAAAAGATGCAGACGGCAACAGTGTTGATCCTAAAATCGATCAAGGTTCTTCACGTGTTGGTGTAAACCTAACTTACAAAGCCCTTGAAGAAGGTTTGGACGTTGTTGCTAAAGTTGAGTACCGTGTCGATGAAAGCTGGTCGCTACGTCAGCATTACATTGGTATGAGCTCTGAGTACGGTGTAATGACTTACGGTAAGCATATTCCAATCTATGATGATGTTTACGGTGCGGAATATTCATACCATTATGGTTTAGCGCCATATAGTGGTGGACTGGATACTAACTTTTGGCAAAGCAGCGCAATTAAATACCAGTTGGCTCTAGACAATAGCTGGGTGAAGGCACAATACAACCTAGCTGAGAATAACACCAATGCTGAGTTGTTCGAGATCTACGCTGGTACTACTTATGATTCATGGGCTCTGCATATTGGTGGCGCTTCAATGACTGACAAAGTTGACGGGAAAAATGTCGAGTCAACTTACTTTGAAGCGACAGCTGAGTACCTATTAGGTAAAGGTACGGTTGGTTTTACTTATGCTTATAACGAAGATAAGAACAAGCTAACAGATGCTAAAGTGAAGACAAACGGTTTCCACCTAGGTGCTAAGTACGAAGTTGCTCCAAAAACGTCGCTTTACGGCGGCGCACAATTTATCGACGGTAAGAACGATGCGGCCGACATTACTAACCTATACCTAGGTGCTGAGTATATGTTTGCTAAATGGGCACGTACTTATGTTGAATACGGTTTCAACGATACTGACAACGAGAAAAACGTAAGCAGCCTTGCTATCGGTGCTCGTGTTTACTGGTAATTCATAACGTTATTGTTACTATAAGCCCAGCAATGCTGGGCTTTTTTAATGTTTTTTATGGGAGAAACGATTGTAATGACGACTTATATCAATCTAATCTGGCGTGGATGCTTACTGGTTTGCAGTATGGTTAGTCTAGCTCATGCGCAAGTGCAATTGGTGGTGCCTGAGGCGATTAACTTATCCGTAGTTAATTTAGAAAAACCGCGGCTCGAAGGTGGGCTATTTAGCAGCAATAAAACGCTAGTTTTGCCTAATGGGACGCATCAAATCGCTTTTCGTTACTCCCAGCCATTCGTGAATCGCGATACGGTAGAGACGGTCAGCAGTGAATTAGTCATATTGAAGTTTAATGCTGAAAATCAAAAGCTAACTTTTCCGTTACCCGATTATCGCAACGCCCAGCAAGCGCGAAGAGAGATTGATCACTTTACTTGGCAATTGATTGATACTACCAACCAACGACCAATTGAACAGGTCAATGACATTATCGCCATCAGCGGCTTTGTACTCGGACAAAATTTTATTGATAACGTGATAGAATACAATAAACAATCCGGCAAAGCGTCAATTAGCATGAGCTATCTGACGGTGGATAATCACGCTAAATCGATACCTAGTCACTCTCAGCCGCTTCCGACTGCCGATGAAGACTCTCTTGTCAGTCAACTGCAACAGCTCTATTTGCAAGCGAATCAGCAGCAGAAAGCCGTCTTTCGTCAATGGATCAGTCAGCAAGAGTAATTGGGAAGACTGAAAAACAATTTACTCACAGCATTGCTTGAATTTTTTACCGCTCCCGCAAGGGCATGGCTCATTACGTCCGACTTTATTGTGCTTTGGAAAGGTGCCGTCAATGTAGAACCACTGCTTCTTTTCCCTCACAAAACGTGATTGTTCTTCTAGGCAAAGCGTTTGCTGCTGATCAATAAAGAAGGCTTTAAAGTGTACAAAGCCTTCGTTGGGATTATTCCCCAACCACGTTCGTACGACGTCTAATCCTGTCCATTGGCTATTGATTGAATCTGCGATGGCATCTCGCTGAAGCTCGGCGTCACAAGAGGGGTGATAAGTATTGATGACAAAATCGACTAAACCTAATACATGGGCACTATAGCGAGCTCGCATTAATTGCTCTGGAGTCTGTGCATTAGTAGGATCAGAATGAATCGGTTGGCAGCATTTGGCATATTCAACTTGGCGTTGACAATAGCAGATATCCATAAAATAAAATCATCATAGAAAAATAATCAACGAAGTTTAAGGATAATGGAGATAGCTGTCTACTGATGGCTATTGAACAAATCTGCAGTCCAATGAACGGCTTGATGATAACAATCACTGATGGTTTGTTCAGGTAATGAGAGCTGGTGAGCAAGGTCGTTCACGGTTTGCCACTCGGCTTGTTCATACGCTTTAATCAGTTGCAATACCTTACCTAACTGACCGGATCCTGAAACAATCGCGTCTTTGACTTGCTGTTCAATCGGCATCTCTTCAATAATATCTGCCAAGGGTTGATCGAGTAAGCCATCAATCAATGAAAACATTCCTGTTAGGAAAGCATTACCTGATTGGTCGGCATTGGCAATATTGAGAGACAATAATTCACAATAACGAGCTCGCTGAATGGATAAACCATACAGTGCATCAGGCTTATCTTTATGAGTGGAGGCAATCGCGACTAAAGAGACAAAGCGACGTAATCTTGTCTCACCCAGATAAACTAGGGCTTGTTTAAAGGAGCGTATTTTTGAGCTCACCATGACCGAAGAATTGACAAAGGTCAGCAATTTATACGAGAGCGTCAAATCTTTACTGATTAATCTTCCTAACTCTTGATAGTTAATCTCTTCCTTGGCAATTTCTTTGCAGAGTTGCACGATGGTTAAAAATGCGGGTTCCAGTGCTTTTCGTTGAATTAACGCTGGCTGACTAAAGAAATAACCTTGGAAGTAACAAAACCCTGCTTGTTTTGCTAGCTCAAACTCTTGATAAGTTTCAACTTTCTCGGCTAAAAATTGAATATTATATTTTTGATTTTTTTTAATAAATAGGCGTGCTTTTTCAATAGGAACAGTATGAATATCAAATTTTATAATGTGGACATGAGGTAAAAAAGCTGCCCACTCTTTACTGGGTACAAAATCATCGAGGGCAATAGTATAACCGAGCTTTTTGAGCTCAATGATCGCATTAAGGAGTTCCTCGGTGGGTGTACAGCCTTCCAGTACCTCGATAACTAAGTTACTGGAAGGAAATAGGGTTGGTACGAGGTTAATTAAGCTTTGATAAGGAAAATTAACAAATTCCCATAATTTTCCGGCACGATATTGTACTGACCAAAAGTGGTCTGATAACAATCGGCTGGTGGCAAGTTCAGCATCGATTTGTGGGAAGGTATTGTTAGGACCATCACGAAACAGTAGTTCATAACCGACCGTGTTACGATCTCGATCTAAAATCGGTTGCCTAGCAATATAGAAATACTTCAATAGCGTGCCCTTCTTTATTGTCTACCCGTTGTCTATCGTCTTAACGTACCACCATTAATAGTAGTACGTTTGTTAGGCTAACCCAATGGATGCTCTTGAAAAGAGTCTTTTATTATTGAAAGCTAATCAACCCTTGTGATGAAAGGGAGCGTTTCTAAAGCGTAGCCTTGTGGAGAATAGCGCAGTACCGATCCTTGATGATGCCAATCGCCAAGAACGATCCGGATTTTTGTCCCATCTTTATCGATATGATGAATGGCTGGTCGATGGGTATGTCCATGGATCATCAGCGCGACTTGATGTTTGTTCATTACATTGACCACCTCGCTAGGGGTGACATCCATGATCTCCATGGCTTTATGAACTTTATCGCTGCGAATATCGGTTTGTACACGTCGAACAATACGTTTTTTTAAGCAATAAGGTAATCGGTTAAATACCCATTGTAGCCAAGGTTGATGGACTTTTTCACGGTAGGCTAAATAACGAACATCTTCGGTGCATAAGGTATCACCATGTAATACCACCGCGGATGTGCCGTACAAGTTGATCCGTGCCTCTTGCTCAAGTAAGGTCACGCCAGTGTCTTTAGCAAAACGTTTACCCACTAAAAAGTCGCGATTACCATGGATGAAGTAACACGGTACACCAGCAGACGTCAGTTGTTGAAACTCTTGTTTAATTTGCTGACTAAAAGGGGTGGGATCATCATCTCCGATCCAAAAGTCGAATAAATCCCCCAATACGTAGAGAGCATCGGCTTGTATGGCGTCCTTGCGCATAAACTGAATGAAACAATCCGTAATATCGGGGCGCGAAGGGGTCAGATGAAGATCTGAGATAAACAGTGTGTGCATAAGGCCGTTAATGGAGCGCAGCCGCGCTCCATCCATTGATTATTCTGCGATAGTGGTATGAGTAATCACTACTTCATCCAGTGGGACGTCTTGATGCATGCCATAAGAACCGGTACTAACGGTTTTGATCTTATTAACAATATCCATACCTTCAATCACTTCACCAAAGACGCAGTATCCCCAGCCGTCACGACTTTCAGATTTAAAATCAAGGAAAGTGTTGTCATTGACGTTGATAAAGAATTGCGAGCTGGCTGAATGTGGATCCATGGTACGTGCCATTGCCAGTGTGCCTGTTTTATTGCTTAACCCATTGTTTGCTTCATTACGGATTGGCGCACGAGTGGCTTTTTCTCGGAGACCAGAAGTCATACCACCACCTTGGATCATAAAGCCATCAATCACACGATGAAAAAGCGTGTTATCGTAAAAACCATCACGACAGTATTGCAAAAAGTTAGCACTGGTTTCAGGGGCTTTCTCGGTATTCAGTTGAATTTTTACGTCACCAAAATTGGTATGTAGGGTGATCATAGCTATTACCTTTACTTGTTTTGTATGAATGGCTGATTTTAGCCTAACTTTTTGCGCATTCAAAACACCAAATGGATGACCTAGTGATAATAGAGTTGTTATACTCGTTCATCATTTTAGTAATTAACGGTAAGTAGATAGAGATCATGCTGAAGATTTATAACTCACTCACAAGACAGAAAGAGGAATTCAAACCCATTACAGCCGGAAAAGTTGGCATGTATGTCTGTGGAGTCACCATATACGATCTCTGTCATATTGGTCACGGTCGTACCTTTGTCTCTTTTGATGTGGTATCACGCTACTTACGCTATTTGGGTTATGATTTAACTTTCGTGCGCAACATTACTGATATTGATGACAAAATCATTAAACGTGCCGCTGAGAATGAAGAATCTTGTGACTCGTTGACGGAACGACTTATTCAAGAGATGTACACCGATTTTGATGCGCTCAATATATTGCGTCCTGATGTAGAACCACGTGCCACGGCTTATATTGAAGAAATCATTGCTTTGGTAGAACGGCTAATTGATCGCGGTTTTGCTTATGTTGCAGACAATGGCGATGTTATGTTTGAAGTCAGCAAATTTAAAGAGTATGGCCGACTCTCCAAGCAAGATTTAACCCAACTGCAGGCCGGTGCTCGCGTTGATATTGAGACTGCAAAACGTAGCCCACTCGATTTTGTATTATGGAAGATGTCTAAGCCGGGTGAACCCACGTGGCAATCCCCATGGGGGCCTGGACGTCCTGGTTGGCATATTGAGTGTTCAGCGATGAATTCTTCTATCTTGGGTAATCACTTTGATATCCATGGTGGTGGCTCGGATCTACAGTTTCCTCATCATGAAAATGAAATTGCCCAATCTTGCTGCGCTCATGATACCCAGTATGTGAATACTTGGATGCACAGTGGCATGGTGATGGTAGACAGAGAAAAAATGTCAAAATCGCTGGGTAATTTCTTTACCATTCGTGATGTGTTGCAACATTATGATCCAGAAACCGTACGTTATTTCTTAATGTCTGGGCATTATCGTAGCCAATTAAATTACAGTGAAGAAAACCTCACTCAAGCTCGAGCGTCTTTAGAGCGTCTCTATACTGCCTTGCGTGGTTTGGATATGACGGTCGCAGCGGCTGGTGGTGAAGAGTATGTCAGCCGCTTTACCAGCGCGATGAATGATGATTTTAATACCCCAGAGGCCTACTCGGTCTTATTTGATATGGCACGTGAAGTTAACCGACTTAAAACAGAAGATATGCTTCAGGCGAGTGCTTTAGGGGCATTAATGCGCGAGTTAGCGGATGTGATTGGTATTCTATACCAAGAGCCAGAACGCTTTTTGCAAAGTTCGGTTGCAAATGATGACCAAGCCGAGGAAATCGAAGCGTTGATCAAACTGCGTAATGACTCACGCGCGAATAAAGATTGGGCTAATGCGGATCTTGCTCGTCACAAGCTGACAGAGATGGGCATTATTTTAGAGGATGGTCCGAACGGAACCACTTGGCGACGCAAATAAGCGAACCATGTCTACGACACAGCGGGTTTATGGCCCGCTGTATTCTTTTCTGCTGAGTATTATCTTTTTATCTAACGTGGCGAGTGATGAATGACACTTTATGCCTTGTCCACGATATTTTTAGCTATGTTAATGGTTTATCTTCACGGACTAGTGATAATCACACGTTGTTTAAGTCGTTCAACTAGGAATAAAACATGTCAATAATTCTGGGCATCGATCCCGGATCACGCATTACTGGTTATGGCGTTATTCGTCAACAAGGCCGTCAGCTTATTTATCTTGGTAGTGGTTGTATTCGTACCTCAGAGCAGGAGTTTCCTTTACGACTCAAACAAATTTACGCTGGAGTGAGTGAAATCATCACTCAATTTCAGCCAGATGCTTTTGCTATTGAACAAGTATTTATGGCGAAAAATGCCGATTCAGCGTTAAAACTGGGTCAAGCTCGTGGTAGTGCCATTGTCGCCGCCGTGAATGCTGATTTACCCGTTTATGAATACGCGGCGCGCTTGATTAAACAAGCGGTAGTTGGGACAGGGGGGGCGGATAAAACTCAGGTCCAGCATATGGTGCAACAAATGTTAAAATTACCAGCAAAGCCTCAAGCGGATGCCGCGGATGCGTTAGGGGTTGCTATCTGCCATGCCAACACCAATAAAACGTTATTGGCTTTAGCTGGTAAAGCCACCCATGCTCGGCGTGGACGTTATCGCTGAGTTTAACTGGCTATCCATCCAGTTATTTATTATTATCTAACTCATTCTCTCCTAGTTATCAGCAAGGAAATTCCAGTGATTGGACGTCTGCGTGGCCTATTAATAGAAAAACAACCTCCGCAAATCGTGATTGAAGTCAATGGCGTTGGTTATGAAGTACAAATGCCGATGAGTTGTTTTTATGAACTGCCGAACATTAATGAAGAAGCGATCATCTACACGCATTTTGTGGTCCGCGAAGATGCCCAACTTTTGTATGGTTTTAATACGGTGAGCGAGCGGGCTTTATTTCGAGAAGTGATCAAAGCCAATGGGGTTGGTCCGAAGATGGGACTGGGGATTTTATCCGGTATGACGGCAAGCCAGTTTGTGGCTTGCGTTGAACGTGAGGATATCTCAACCTTGATTAAACTGCCTGGAGTAGGTAAAAAAACCGCCGAACGATTATTAGTTGAGATGAAAGACCGTCTTAAAGGCTGGGGAAGCGGCGACTTATTTACCCCAGCGACGGATGCTGCACCATTAGATCATTCCCCTGTAACTGCAGAGCAAAATGCTCAAGAAGAGGCGATCAGTGCCTTACTTTCTTTAGGTTATAAACCCGTCCAAGCCTCTAAAGTGGTTTCTCAAATGGCAAAACCGGGAATGACCAGTGAGCAATTAATTAGAGAAGCATTAAAATCAATGGTCTGATGATGATAGGTTTATTGTCTGCTTGGCTGCAGCGTCTCACTTACCACCTTAAACTATGCTAATTAATACTGACTCTGTCGCCCTTATCATTACACCATGGGAATCTCTGTTATGATCGAAGCCGATCGCCTTATTGCCCCAATCAGTCCTGCTTTTAAAGAGGAAGAAGTGATAGATCGGGCTATTCGACCGAAAAAACTTGCCGACTATCAAGGACAAGATCATGTTCGTGATCAAATGGAAATTTTTATCCAAGCGGCACAAAAACGCAGTGAACCTCTCGATCACTTATTAATTTTTGGTCCTCCTGGACTGGGTAAAACTACGTTAGCTAATATTGTCGCTAACGAAATGGACGTGAATATTCGTACTACCTCAGGTCCAGTATTGGAAAAAGCCGGTGATCTTGCCGCGTTGCTGACCAATTTGGATGAAAATGATGTCCTATTTATTGATGAAATTCATCGTCTGAGTCCAATGATCGAAGAAGTACTCTATCCTGCCATGGAAGATTACCAATTAGATATTATGATCGGTGAAGGTCCTGCTGCTCGGTCAATTAAAATCGATTTGCCGCCTTTTACCCTGATTGGAGCTACCACCCGCGCTGGATCGCTCACTTCACCATTACGCGACCGCTTTGGTATTGTCCAACGTCTAGAATATTACAATGTCGCTGATTTACAGAATATTGTGCAGCGCAGCGCGCAATGCCTTGGACTATCAATGGATGCGGATGGGGCATTAGAGGTCGCGCGCCGCGCGCGAGGTACACCACGGATTGCTAACCGCTTATTGCGCCGAGTGCGAGATTATGCAGAAGTGAAAGGAAATGGACATATCTGTCTGGATACGGCGGGTAAAGCGCTCGATATGCTTGATGTCGATCATCTCGGTTTTGATTATATGGACAGAAAGCTACTGTTGGCGATCATGGAAAAATTCTCTGGTGGTCCCGTTGGGCTTGATAACTTGGCCGCGGCGATTGGCGAAGAGAAAGATACCATTGAGGATGTATTAGAACCTTTCCTTATTCAGCAAGGTTATTTGCAGCGTACCCCTCGTGGACGTATTGCAACCGATCGAGCTTATCTGCATTTTGGAATAGAAAAGTAGTCTCTGATTTCAATTCGATACGCTATTTCATCATCAATCGAGGTAAAGCTTCGCTTTTCTGATCAATAAACTCAATACTGTCGAACGCTTCAACTATCGGCAGTATTGAGGTTACCTTATCTGCAAAATATCTCCTGTGATTCCTTTATGACCATGTCATACGTGCTCTGTATGATTTATGTGTGTTTATGTCAGAGCCTAGCTGGCTATTGAGTGGCGACATGAACCGACGTGAGGAGAGTGCTTAATACTCCACGATAGAAAAAGCGGAATAAGCTCAAAATATTTTTATTTCGGTCACATTTTTACACATTACTTAAAATGACGAAAAATAGACTAATTGAGTTTATTGTTAACTGATTGTGTTTAATATCCGTATCCACTCTGCTTTTTTTTACCTTATTAAAACACCCAATCTGACCTTTTCTTGATTTGTATCATTTTGTTGTTTTTTTGCGCATTGATGTATCACGGAAATTGATTTAAATCAAAGCGCTTTCCCAAACAAACCCTTTGAAACTCAGGGTCTTTGGCAGTAGTATTAGTCGCAGCTATATTAGCTAGAGCTTAACGATTTACTAACCACAACGGCACATAATTGCAACAATTCATTACAAGAAATTAAGCGGTGATCTTACGTTTAATTCACGTATACGTTGGGCGTTATGTCATAAGTGTCATTCAGCCGACACAAAGGAGTTACCATGATTGATGTAGTGGAGCTATCGCGGTTGCAGTTTGCACTGACAGCGATGTATCACTTCTTATTCGTTCCATTGACTTTGGGCATGGCGTTTTTACTCGCCATTATGGAGTCACTTTATGTAATGACCGATAAGCAAATCTATAAGGACATGACAAAGTTCTGGGGTAAGCTTTTCGGGATTAACTTTGCACTGGGTGTGGCGACTGGCTTGACCATGGAGTTCCAGTTCGGAACTAACTGGTCTTACTATTCCCACTACGTCGGCGATATTTTTGGTGCGCCGCTCGCCATTGAAGCGCTGGTCGCTTTCTTTTTAGAATCAACCTTTGTCGGTTTGTTCTTCTTTGGATGGGATAGGCTTTCTAAACGCCAACACCTTACCGTAACTTGGCTGGTTGCTTTAGGCTCTAGTTTCTCTGCCTTGTGGATTCTTGTTGCTAACGGTTGGATGCAAAACCCTGTAGGTGCTGAGTTCAATTTTGAAACCATGCGTATGGAGATGGTTAGCTTTGCTGATGTGGTACTCAACCCGGTCGCACAAGTTAAATTTGTTCATACAGTGGCTGCTGGCTACACCACCGGGGCGATGTTTATTCTTGGTATCAGCGCTTACTACCTACTGAAGGGACGTGATGTTGCGTTCGCTCGTCGCTCATTTGCTATCGCTGCCTCTTTTGGTATTGCCGCAGTCCTGTCTGTAATTGTACTTGGTGATGAATCAGGTTATGAGCTGGGTGATGTACAAAAGGTAAAACTAGCGGCTATCGAGTCTGAGTGGCACACTGAACCTGCTCCTGCTGCGTTTACCCTATTTGGTATTCCTAACCAAGAAACGATGCAAACGGATTATGCGGTCAAAATTCCTTATCTGATGGGGATTATCGCGACTCGTTCATTAGATAAAGAAGTCACCGGTTTACGTGATCTACGTGAAGAGCATTTAGATCGTATCCGTAATGGTATGTATGCCTACGACCTATTACAGCAACTTCGTGCCGGTGATAAATCGGCAGAGAACATGCTGGCCTTTAATGAGGTTAAGCAAGATCTCGGTTATGGCTTACTGCTAAAACGATACACTGAGAATGTTGTTGATGCCACAGAGGCGCAAATCCAAGCCGCAGCAGACGATTCTATCCCTACGGTATGGCCGCTATTCTGGTCTTTCCGTATCATGGTGGTCTGTGGCTTTATTATGTTGTTTGTGTTCGGCGCGGCGTTTGTTCAAACTTGTCGCCAAAAAATCGAGCAGAAAAAGTGGGTACTCAAAGCGGCACTATGGAGTATTCCATTACCATGGATTGCTGCTGAGGCGGGTTGGTTTGTCGCTGAATACGGTCGTCAGCCTTGGGCGGTCGGTGAAATACTTCCGGTTAACGTTGCGGCATCCGCATTGACGGCGGGACAAATTTGGACATCACTGATTGCGATCTTAGCGCTGTATACGTTATTCCTTATTGCTGAAGTGTATTTAATGCTGAAGTTCATTCGTAAAGGCCCAAGTAGCTTGAAAACTGGCCGCTACCATTTCGAACAAAATGGCAGCTCGTTGGAAGACAAAGTCAACCGTCAAGTCGAAGCCTAGGCAAGGAGAAAGCAATATGTTTGATTACGAGATCTTACGACTGATTTGGTGGGTACTGATTGGTGTCCTACTTATCGGTTTTGCCATCACCGATGGCTTTGATATGGGGGTTGGAGCATTAGTCCCTATTTTGGGTAAAAACGACTCTGAGCGTCGAGTGATGATTAACTCGATTGCCCCTCACTGGGATGGTAACCAGGTGTGGCTCATTACCGCTGGTGGTGCACTATTTGCCGCTTGGCCTTTGGTTTATGCCACATCATTCTCTGGATTTTATCTGGCGATGATGGTCACTCTTGCTGCGCTTTGGTTACGCCCTCTGGGCTTAGACTATCGCTCTAAGATAGAAGATCCAAAATGGCGTAATACCTGGGACATTTGTATCTCGATCAGTGGTTTTGTGCCACCAATCATTTTCGGTGTCGCGTTTGGTAACTTGTTACAGGGCGTTCCTTTCCAATTGAACGAACTGATGATGCCAAGTTATCACGGTTCATTCTTTGGTTTGCTCAATCCTTTTGCTTTAGTGTGCGGATTAGTTAGCTTGTTTATGATCTTGATGCAAGGTGCCACGTGGTTACAAATGAAAACCACCAGCGATTTGCATACTCGTGCACGCAATACCGCACAATTAGCCGGTTTGTTAACCTTTGTCTTGTTTGTGTTGGGTGGTTTTTGGATTCAACATATTGATGGTTATGTGATTGTCAGTGCAATTGATACTTCGGCTGCCTCTAATCCGCTAAATAAAGAAGTAATTCGTGAAGCGGGTGCTTGGATGCATAATTTCCAACAGTATCCTATCTTGTGGTTGGCTCCTGCGCTTGGGGTGGTTATGCCGCTACTGGCTGTTTTAGCGTCACGTTTTGAAAAATGCGCTTTGGCGTTTTTAGTATCAAGTCTTGGTAATGCTGGGATCATCTTAACCGCTGGTTTTGCGATGTTCCCATTTGTCATGCCTTCAGACTTAGTACCAAGTCATAGCCTAACCATGTGGGATGCAACATCGAGTGAGTTAACTCTGAACTTAATGACTGGGGTAGCTTTTGTTATGGTCCCTATTATCTTGAGTTACACGGTATGGTCTTACTATAAAATGTTCGGTCGCTTGGATAACAAGTACATCGAAGATAACAACAACTCACTTTACTAAGGAGCGAAACAATGTGGTATTTTGCATGGATTCTTGGTGTATTGCTGGCTTGTGCGTTTGGCATCATCAATGCTCTTTGGTTAGAGCACTCTGAAATGATGGATAAAGACCGTGAGTGATTGGTCTGAACGACTCACTAGACTGCATCAACCATTAGATAAAGGTGCTCTTAGAGCATTAGTTATGGTGTTAGGGTTTTACCATGTTGCAATGGTCATGTGGGATCCTGAAGCCTATGCAGTGAGTATTGGTGGGTTCAATGCCATTATTGGTCCATTACTGATTTGGGCAATGTGTTCAAGTATGGTTTACGGGGTTGGTTTCAAGCCACGTTATTGGTTATGGCAAGGCGTTTTTAGTCCTTACTTTTCACTGCCAATCCTCGTTGGGTTCTTGTTCTTGCGTTTTTCAGGAGTATCGTAAAGTCATTCATAAGACTGACACGACAGCAAAGTAACGATAGCGCTATCTTTTAATCAGATAGCGCTATTTTTTTAGCACATTCCAACAAAATCTTACGCTTCTTCTTGTACTCGCGCTGCCGAGATGCGGTATAGTAATCAACTCATCTTAACCATGACTGAGGCGACTTGGCATTATGGGGCAAATTTTTGATTGGCCGATAACGGTCTATTATGAAGACACCGACGCGGGTGGTGTGGTTTATCATGCCAATTATCTGAAGTTCTTTGAACGTGCGCGTACCGAAATATTGCGTTCGTTGGGTTTTTCTCAACAGCAATTATTGGAACAAAATATCGGTTTCGTGGTCCGAAGTGCGAGTGTTGATTTCATCCGTGCTGCACGTTTGGATGATCAATTAACCGTGAAAACCTCGGTCGTTGAACTTAAAAAAGTCTCTTTAACTTTCTGTCAAGAGCTGGTCAATCCTAACGGACAGCTATTGTGTAAAGCCTTAGTTAAGGTAGCATGTATCGATAACCAGAAAATGAGGCCGATTGGATTGCCTCAATCAATGATTTTGGAGTTTACTCATAGTGACTGCTGATATTTCAATGCTCGATCTATTTTTACAAGCCAGTTTACTGGTTAAATTGGTGATGTTAATTCTTTTAGCTATGTCAGTTGCTTCTTGGGCAGTGATTATTAAACGTCATAAAGCATTGGCACAAGCGGAACGTCAAGCCGAAGAATTTGAAGATAAATTTTGGTCAGGCACCGACCTGTCTATTTTGTATCAAGAGGTCAAAAAGCGTAAAGATACGCTAGAAGGTACCGAAGAGATTTTCTACAGCGGTTTTACCGAGTTTGCTCGTTTACACAAAAGTAACGCCAATGCACCAGATTATATTATGGAAGGTACCGGGCGGACGATGAGAGTGACCGTCGCTCGTGAAGTTGATGAGCTAGAAGCGCATTTGCCTTTTTTAGCGACAGTTGGCTCAATTACTCCATATATCGGCCTATTTGGAACGGTCTGGGGGATTATGCATGCCTTTATCGCCTTAGGTGCTGTTAAGCAGGCGACGTTAGCCATGGTAGCTCCTGGTATTGCCGAAGCTTTGGTCGCAACAGCAATGGGTCTGTTTGCTGCCATTCCAGCCGTCATTGCTTATAATCGATTCAGCAGTAAAGTGACTAAGCTAGAACATATTTACGCTACTTTTTCCGAAGAGTTTCATAGTATTTTACACCGCCAAGCGATGGCGGGTAGGGAATAACGCATGACTGGCTATCAACCGAAGAAACGGAAGATGACAGCAGAGATCAATGTCGTACCCTATATCGATGTCATGTTGGTGTTGTTGATCATCTTTATGGTGACCTCACCTTTCATTACTCAAGGGGTAGAGGTTGAGTTGCCGAGAACGACCATCGCTCAATCAACGGCAGAGCTTGCTGGAGACAGTGAAGCAAGCTTTATCATTGTTGAGGTTGATCAAGCGGGTAACTTAGGACTAAGCGTCAATGATGAAGAGATGCAACGTGGACTCTCATTGCAAGATTTGATTGTTCGAGTAAAAGCTGAGTTATCATTAAAACCGGATTCACCCGTTGCCGTTGGGGGAGATGCTGCGACACCATATGCGGAAATTGTCTTAGTTTTAGATGAATTGAGTCGAGCCGGTGTTGCAAAAGTCGGTCTATTAACAGACATAAAATAATAGGTTTGCCATTGCTAATGAAAGCAAAAAAAACATTGCAACGTGCCGATAATAAACCATGGTTGATTTCGGTTGCCCTTCATGTTCTTTTAGTTGTGGTGCTTTTTTGGGGTGCGGATTTTACACAGTCAAAACCAGAAACGCCTTCTGCTGGAGCGATGATGCAAGCGGTCGTGATTGATCCTAGCTTGATTCAACAACAAGCACAGCAGATACGTAATCAGCGTGAGGCTGCGGCAAAACAAGAGCAAGAGCGATTAGATAAGCTGCGTCGTGAAACCGAACAGCTCGAACGTAACCGAAAAGCCGAAGAAGAGCGCATTCGTCAACTGAAAGAGCAGCAAGCGCGAGAGGCACAAGCGGCTCGAGAAGCTGAGCGGGTTCGTCAACAGCAAGAACAACAGCGTCAAGTGGCTGAAGAAAAAGCGCGTCAAGAGCAAGAACGTGCTGCAAAAGCTGAAGCGCAACGTAAAGCTACAGAGCAAGCAGCCAAAAAAGCCGAAGCGGAGCGAGTAGCAAGAGAAGCCGCGGCAGCGAAAGCAGAACAAGAGCGTATTGCTCGTGAGAAAGCAGCTCAGGCCGCGCAAGAAAAGGCGCGTCAAGAACAAGAAGCAGCAAAGCGCGCTGAACAAGAACGAATTGCCAAAGAAAAAGCCGCTAAAGAGGCGGCAGAAAAAGCTCGACAAGAGCAGCAACGTTTGGCTCGACTAGAGCGTGAGCGCAAAGAGCAAGAAGCGGCGATGAACAGCATTTTTTCTGGTCTGGAAAGTGAAGCGCAAAGCATTTCCGCAGCGCGATCACAGCATCTTGCCAATGAAGCGCAGCGTTGGGGAGCTATCTATACCCAAATGATCCAACAAAACTTGCTGCTTGAGGATAGTTTTCGAGGACGACAGTGTCGAGTTAATTTACGTCTCATCCCTACTGGCACAGATGCTATAGTAGGTGACGTTCAAGTACTCAATGGCGATAATCGGCTATGCGCAGCGACTAAGAGAGCGGTAGCAAAAGTTGGTAGTTTCCCTCTTCCTACCGCCGATGAAAAGGATCTTATTGAAAGGCTGAAAAACATTAATTTAACTGTAGCACCTGAGTAAAAGGAACCGTTTGTGTTAAAGCGATTAATAATAGGATGGTTACTGGTTTTCACCAGTAGTATGCAACTTGCCTATGGGGCACTAGAGTTGGTGATTACCGACGGTATTAATTCTGCTCGTCCAATTGCCATTGTTCCTTTTAAATGGGAAGGAAAAACACCACTACCGGAAGATATTTCGGCGGTGATTGCTTCCGATTTACAACGCAGTGGCAAGTTTAGTCCCATTGCCACCGATAGAATGCCACAAACGCCTTACAGTGAAACTGAGGTTACGTTTGATGCATGGACTCGAATTGGCGTTGATGCATTACTGACCGGTTCAATTACTCTCAATCAACAAGGTAATTATGTTATTAATTATCAGTTGGTTGACGTGGTTCGTGGTCAGTTGACCCAAGGGCAAAGCCGAGCGTTAAGTGCTGATGGGCAGCTCGTGCTGTCTAAAGATCATGTGTTATTTAACAAAGTCGCTACGATACCTGCGCCACGGATGCGTGAATATGCGCATCGTATCTCTGATCTGGTTTATGAAGAGTTAACGGGTGAAAAGGGGGCTTTTTTAACGCGTATCGCTTATGTTGTCGTTAATGATAAAGACTCTTTCCCTTATCAATTACGTGTTGCTGACTACGATGGTTATAATGAGCGCTTGGTGCTGCGTTCTAAACAGCCATTGATGTCTCCAGCGTGGTCACCAGACGGTCGTCAGTTGGCTTATGTCAGTTTTCAAAATGGCCAAGCTGAGATATTTATTATGGATATCTACACTGGGGAACGTGAAAAATTAACCTCATATCCAAGACATAATGGTGCACCGAGGTTTTCTCCAGATGGTAAAACACTGGCATTAGTTCTGTCGAAAACTGGGACGCTGCAAGTCTATACGCTTGATTTAGCTTCTCGTAAACTCACACAAATCACCCATGGCCGTTCAAATAATACCGAACCATTTTGGCATCCTGATGGTAAGTCGCTCATATTTACCTCAGATAGGGGTGGTAACCCGCAGATTTATCGAGTAAATTTGGCAAATCAGGCGGTGGACCGATTGACATGGCAAGGACGGCAGAATCTCGGTGGGCAGATTACCCCGGATGGCCGATTCATGATCATGGTGAATCGAAGTAATTCAGGCTTTCATATAGCCAAACAAGATCTTGAGACCGGTGCATTACAAGTATTAACACAAACTTTGTTAGATGAGTCTCCAAGTATTGCTCCAAATGGTGGCATGGTTATTTATAGTTCGATGTATAATCAGGCCAACGTCTTATCGATGGTTTCTATTGATGGGCGATTTAAAGCAAGGTTACCGGCAACCAATGGACGAGTTAGATCGCCAGCGTGGTCTCCGTTTTTATAGCCAACATATAATTTAGCAACTAACTATTTCATAGTAAGGAAAATAAGATGCAACTTAATAAAGTTCTCAAGGGACTCCTAATTGCGCTACCTGTTTTAGCTATTACTGCATGTAGCTCAAGTGATGACGCCGCATCAGCGTCAGGTTCACAGACTAACCAAACTACGTCTGGTAGCGCGGGTGGTGTTGATACTACCGTTGTTTCTCCAATCGGTGAATATGGCCAGTTGTCAGAGCAAGAGCTTAAAGAGCAAGCACTTCGTGAAACGCAAACCATTTACTTTGCATTTGACAATGCCACTATCGCACGTAGTTACGAAGAAATGCTTGCTGCCCATGCTGCTTACCTAAGCAAAAACCCGAGTCTAAAAGTGACAGTAGAAGGCCACGCTGATGAGCGCGGTACGCCAGAGTACAACATTGCGCTTGGTGAGCGTCGTGCTAACGCTGTAGCCAAATATTTAGAGGCTCTGGGTGTACAAGCCAATCAAATTTCGATCGTGAGCTATGGTGAAGAAAAACCACTGGTTCTAGGTCAAACTGAAGAAGCTTACGCGAAGAACCGCCGAGCTGTTCTTGTTTACTAATTGAGGTATCCCTCATGTTCAGTAACTTAAAGCAAGTTTTTACGCTTACGTTACTGGCAAGTGCAGCGAGCATTACGCTCGCTGCACCAGCTCCAGTATCCGATCTTAGTCAGCGTTCAGTCTCAACGTCGGCTAACCGCGGCGTGTCAAATGAAGGTGATGTTGCCCGTTTAGAACGATTGCTTGAAAATCGCAACCGTATGCAGTTGCAAATGCAGCAGCAACTCGATGAAATGGCACTAGAAATTAATGAGCTCCGTGGCCAACTAGAAAGAAATACCTACGATATGCAGCAAATGTTGCAGCGCCAGCGTGAACTGTTTGTTGAACTCGATAATCTACGTAGTGCAGCTAAACAATCGCCATCTGTAGCAGATGTCACAGCTAGCAATCAAAGTGATGAGTTACCACTCGGCACTTTTAGTAGTGATGTAAACGAGCAAGCGGCTTATCAGAATGCCGTGGATTTAATTTTAAAAAAGCGTGATTACGCTGGTGCGATAGCAGCATTTGAAAAATTCCAAGCTGATTATCCGGATTCTAGTTTTGCGGCAAATGCCCACTACTGGCTTGGTCAGTTACATTTCGCTAAGCGACAAGATCAGCAGTCAGCGAAAAGCTTTGCGGCGGTATTAAGTTATTCCGATTCGAATAAACGCGCCGATGCTTTAGTCAAGCTCGGTGATATCGCTGCGCGTAATAATAATGCGGCGCAAGCAAAGAAATATTATCAGCAAGTAATTAATGAATATCCGAATAGTGCTTCGGCGAAAGCCGCTCAGGATAAATTAAAGTAACGAATTGATATAAATGGATAATGCTGAGCCACTCTTATGAGTGGCTTTTTATTAAGTGCTCTATACCTCAACTACGTTGAGTTGCAAGTAAGCGGCAAATGAGTGAATTCCCATGAGCATAGAAACTATGCGATTGGAGTGAACGAACGGAGCCAACACCGCTGCAGCTTCAAATGGGGAGGGTATGTTGATTTAAGTCTGGTTTTTTTGTGTACGATGACCGATACAGTGTACAATATGCGAATTATTATAATGATCCATAGAGCAGAGCAATGAGTCACATACTGGATAAAATAGACACCGTTTACCCTTTCCCAGCTAAGCCTATTCCTCTTAGTGAGATGGAGAAAACTACCTATTTAGCAAGCACTAAGCGGTTACTAAAAGAGAAAGATGCTGTACTGATCGCCCACTACTATACTGACCCAGAAATTCAAGCCTTAGCTGAAGAGACGGGCGGCTTTGTCGGCGATTCACTAGAAATGGCTAAATTTGGTAATCGTCATTCTGCAACCACACTAATTATTGCTGGTGTACGTTTTATGGGGGAATCAGCGAAAATACTGACTCCAGAAAAGCGGATTCTGATGCCAACCTTAAAAGCCGAGTGTTCGCTTGATTTAGGTTGTCCTGCTGATAAGTTCACCGAATTTTGTGATGCCCATCCCGAGCACACCGTTGTTGTTTATGCCAATACTTCAGCCGCAGTTAAAGCGCGCGCAGATTGGGTAGTTACCTCAAGCATTGCCTTAGATATTGTTGAGCATCTTGATTCACAAGATAAAAAGATTATCTGGGGACCAGACCGTCACCTTGGCGCTTATATTGCCAAAAAGACCGGAGCAGAAATGCTCTTGTGGCAAGGAGAGTGCGTAGTACATGATGAGTTTTCTGCCGATGCCTTACGCAAAATGAAAGGGTTGTATCCAGATGCTGCGATTCTCGTTCACCCTGAATCTCCGGCCAGTGTGGTTGAACTGGCTGATGCGGTTGGCTCGACCAGTCAATTAATCAAGGCAGCAAAAACACTCCCTCAATCAACCATGATTGTGGCAACGGACAAAGGCATTTTCTTTAAAATGCAGCAAATGGTGCCAGAGAAACAATTAATTGAAGCGCCCACGGCTGGTGCAGGAGCCACCTGCCGCAGCTGTGCTCATTGCCCGTGGATGGCAATGAATGGATTGAAAGCCATAGAACAAGCACTCCGCGATGGCGGTGAAGAGCATGAGGTGTTTGTTGATGAAGCGACACGAGTGAAATCCTTGGTGCCTTTAAATCGCATGTTGGATTTTGCTGAGCAGCTCAATCGCCAAGTACAAGGGAACGCTTAATGAAAAAACCGTCAGTTGCGACTGACGGTTTTTTTGAGTTGATGCTTTAGATGGTTGTGATCGCTGGCGTGGTTATTGAGAATCAGACTCCGCTAAATCGGCGGCACGCTGAGTCAAACCACATAGCATCACAGGAATCGCGTTATAGATTTCAGTAAACTGATCTAAATCGTTCATACCTTGTTCAGCTAAGGTGGCCAAAGACGTTTCTGGATCGTACAACATGCTCAACGATAACAACACCCCCCCCATCAGGGCATTCTCTTGACTATTTTCTGGCATCAGCACTTCCCAATCATCACGCGTTAATTGCCAGCCCTGTAAAACCCCTTCACAGAAATCACGAGTATTCTGTGTGACGATATCTTCTTCATCCAGTTCACATCCTTCAGGCCAAGACCAACTGCCGTCTAAAAGAGCAGGGCGATATTCATTCCATAAACGGATAATCAACCCAAAATAGCTTTCCATCTGCTTTGCATCACTAAAGGGAGCCGTATCATCACCACCCCACAAAAATGGCAACCATTCTGAAGGAGGAAGAACATTCGGCGCGAGGGCCATGGCAGTAATAAAGCCCTGGGTTTTCGCTTCATTAAGAAGTTTATCTTCTAAATCTGCAGCGCTTAGAATATCGTTTAAGGTCAAAGTAAAGCCTCATAGTCAACAGCAAAAAGTGAAGTTATCTTAACTCTAAACGTACGATCAATGCGAGCATCCAGGGAACTGATGAAGGTTTTTTGAACAAATGAGGTAATAATTAGCCAAACAAGCCAAGATGTGAGTTTTTTTAAGATTTCTGCTTGACCCTATTAATGAATATCACTAAATTAACGCCTCGTTAGCACAAGATGCTAGCCCATTACGGTGAGTTGTCCGAGTGGCTGAAGGAGCACGCCTGGAAAGTGTGTGTACGGCAACGTACCGAGAGTTCGAATCTCTCACTCACCGCCACATTCAAGTTTAAAGACGTCTCAGGACGTCTTTTTTCTTATCTAAAAATTATCAAAATCAATGAGTTACGGTTTCGTGGCGTTCCATAAAGTGTCGTAAAAGCGCTTGTCTAGAGTAATACCTAAAGTAATACCCAGTATTCCTACTTGATGCTAGTATTACTTTTGAGCACTAAATCAGGTATTACTTTGTTGTCATTTTCTCTATCAGTTCGATCTTTAACTTGATGTAAGTTAAGCAGTTATCGACCAAAAGTAATACCTAGATTTTTTCGAAAATTGAGCTTTGTTCAGGTATTACTTGAGGGATCAAAATGGCGAATAATCTTACGGCTAGGCAAATCCAAACGGCAAAGCCCAAAGATAAGCTCTATCGCTTATCTGATGGCGGCAATCTCTACTTCTGTGTGCGTACAAGCAATTCACGTTCTTGGCAGTTTCGTTATAAACGACCTGGTCAGGACAAAATCACTTATCTTTCCTTTGGTACTTATCCAGACATGTCCTTGGCAGAAGCGCGAGAGAAAGCGCTAGAGGCCCGAAAGATGCTTGCGGATGGTATTGATCCTCAACTGGCCAAAGAAGAGCAAAAGGCCAAAGTTATTGTCGAGCAAAATGCGACGTTCAAGTTTGTCGCTGAGCAGTGGAAGGCAACAAGGAAGGGCAGATAAAAGAGAAGACTCTCAATGGTAACTGGCGCAAACTGGAGCTCTATGCTTTTCCCAAGCTAGGCACGATACCCGTTAGCAAAATCACGGCGCCTATCGCTATTGCGGCGTTGCGTCCCGTTGAAACACAAGGCTTACTAGAAACCGTAAAACGTACCGCCCAACTGATGAACGAGATCATGAATTATGCTGTAAACAGCGGTGTGATTCATTCTAATCCATTATCTGGTATCCGTGACGTATTCAAGAAGCACAAAGTAGTGCACATGAAAGCGCTACAGCCTCATGAGATGCATGAGCTTATTCGAACGGTAGCAACCGCCAATATTCAGCATGTGACGCGCTTTCTGATTGAATGGCAGCTTCATACCATGGTTCGCCCTAATGAAGCGTCAGGCGCTCGCTGGGAAGAAATAGACATGGCAAACCAGCTATGGATTATCCCGAAAGAGCGAATGAAGATGAACCGCGAGCATGTTGTTCCTCTAACGCCCCAGACTCTAGCGCTCCTTGAAGCGATCAAGCCAATTAGCGGACATCGAGACTATATATTTCCTTCGAGCCGTAACCCGAAAGTCCCAACCGATTCAGAAACAGCAAATAAAGCACTAGGGCGGATGGGGTTTAAAGATAGGACGACAGCTCACGGTCTTCGTGCTTTGGCCAGTACAACACTTAATGAACAGGGCTTTGATGCAGATGTTATTGAGGCTGCGCTTGCCCATACGGATAAAAACCAAATACGTAAGGCTTATAACCGTACTGACTATTTAGACTCTCGCCGTAAGCTAATGAGCTGGTGGAGTGAACATATTGAGAAATCAAGTTATGGAAGTTACAGTGTTACTGGTATGGAGCATTTACATTTGGTAAAAGCTTAAGTAACTATTTTGTATCAAATATAAATAAAATTAGACATATGTCATCTTTTTGAAATTAACCAGCGCAAGAGGTGATATATGCCAAACAATATTCGCTTGATCCGTTCTCGAGAAGTGCTGGCTTTAACTGGTTTATCTTGTTCGAGTATGTACCGTTTCATCGAACAAAATGACTTCCCTACCCAAGTTCAGCTCGGTGGACGAGCTGTGGCTTGGGTAGAGAGCGAAGTATAGGATTAGATTCGAAAGCGAGTTTCTAATAGAGAACTTTAAACTCATGTTTACGGGTTGATTTTGACCTGCAAAATTATGATACGATTTACAAGGAATCAAAAGCGTCATTTATTAGTTTCTCTATTAGCTTGCTCTTATTAATATGGTTATCTTTACAGAGTTTTTCTATTTTTGGTTCAACATTACTTTCCATCGAAAAAGTGAATGTTTTTTTATTTTTATTTTTTAATCGACTTTTTTGCTGAGACCAAGACCTTTTCATTTTTTCTATGAATTCAAACTTATTTCCTAACCCGTTAATTTTCTGTGATGCCGGCCAAAGATCTAATAGCACGATGGATGAGTAATACTTATGGATATAATCTTCTCTGTCTGCCTCTGGTAAAAACCAACCAGATATATGGTTTTTTTTAAGATAGCAATAAGCCCAATCAACCTGTTGTTTATTTTTTACATCTAACCATTGATACTTTATTGTATTAGCATTTAACCAAAAAACTTTTAATTGTTGTTGATAGTTTTTATTTAGCAACATACTATTGACTATTATATCAAGTAGGATGTGATCATACATAATATTAGGACTGCTTTCTATATTTAAGGTTAAGTGTTCTTTAAATGAAAATGTGGATAAATTAATGGAACTTGTATTTTCAAATTCATTTGATCTATTGATAACCAAGTGTTCAAAGTCAAAATCTTTTTCTTCAAGAGGTATAATTTCATTTGTGATTTGATGAAAAATATTAGAAAGATATAAGCATGATGCTAAATAGTAACATTGTCTAATATTAGAACTGTCAATCCAAAGTAAATCACTTTTAATTACACCGGTGTTGTTTAATTTTTCTATAATTGACTCTATGTTGATTGATGAAGAAATTAAATTTGATGAAATAAATTTAACATCATTTTCGAATTCTGATTTTAAATTCAAGCGATTTGGTTTATTTTTAATTACTACTTTATCTTTGTATGATTTTAAAATACCATAAGCTATAATATCATTACCTTGTTTTATATCCTTGCAGTAGTTGGCTAACACCTTTGCTTTTATAAAGTTAATATCACTTTCTTCAATATATTTTTTAATTTTTATAATATCAACAACATTTAATCCTGTTTTTTTACATTTAATTTCCATATTCTATCCCACTAATTAATGTTGTTTATATATGTATTTTTTGTGATAAATACAGTTTTTTATTGTATTTTTGTCGTCGGTTTACAGTTGTTTTATTGACAATTAAAGATAAATTTATTGTAGATTTATTGTAGATTAAATCATGATTTAACTCTAGAGTGAACGTTGTTTTTTGTGATCCTACCAGGGGATTGAAGCGGTTTTTGTGAAGAAGGTTTACTTAACTCTATCATGATCTTTTATCAGAGTGTCGAGACGTGACGTTATTTTGAACAATCCGGTGATAGCAAGGTTTGTTAGATAAAGAAATGAGTAAAATGCGCTGGTATAATAATATATATAGAACATTTAAATTAAATAACTATAAAAATAACAAGATAGTTACCTTCTATGAACAAACAACCATAGAGATAACTAATGAAAGAACTTACTTCAACTAGACATCGTACTCTAACCAATGAAAAGAGATTTCTTTCTCTTCCTGTGATTAACCATCATGGTGGATTAGTGATTAAATATTTATTTTCTATTAAAGAAACCTTGGACTTATCATTATATGAATATAGGAGAGTTTATGTTCAACGAGTTGATCTTAGATATCCTAAATTTGTAAGCGTTCACCGAGGTATCTTGACTTACCATGCCTGAAGAAGCATGTGCAGTTTATAGATCAAAAACGTTCGGGTACGGTTTCTTCTCAACGACTGACGTGATGATTTCACTCAGAACTGACAT